>DQIO01000289.1 GCA_020793555.1 Methanosarcinaceae archaeon
ATGGAACAGTGTCAGATCATATATCTAGCGATATTGTATGGTTGACTCGACACTAGGAAGCCAAATATATAATGCACATTATTATCCATACCACCCATCATTCCACAAGTATTCTCATAATAAAAACTTCCATCCAATGGCTCCCTCAAATCCCTTTTCAATCTAACCACATCTTCCCATGTATCCACATCATACCATTCATCAATGAGTGATACAGACAATCCCACACTCGCTGCTCTTTCCAGAGTCGCCTCCGTAACCTTTCCCGTACTCCATGGAATATCATAAAAAAGTTCAGGCATATGACTACTAAGCCCGATTAGGCAATATCCTCCGTCCAGACATGGGCAGTTCACAGCATCCGCTTTATCAAGACATTCCAGACCGTCATAGATATACCCGGATGGCAGGTTTGGACTGTCACTATCCAGAATAACCACTTTTTCATATCCCTGTTCAAAAAGAGATCTCGATATATTTGCCAGCCTCTCTCCAAGACCGTCTCCGGTCTGGGGTATCAGGGTAAATCCATCAGGCAGGATGGTTTTGAAAAAGTCTGCATTATCATTGGGTGTATAGACCACCACAGGACAAACTCCTTCCAAACCCCTAACCTGCTCCAGTTTATCCAGCAAAAAACAGTGATACAGATTACAATCGGCTCCTGATGTTTTATCTAGTGCATCCAAACTCGTTTGACTGTAAATTCACTTAATTTCATGTCACGAGCAATATTTTTGGTACTGTTGCTTTTTGTTTTTGCCCGAATTATGTATCTGACTTTCTTCTGTATATTCCTTGTTCATTTACTTTCCTCGTTATTTATTGCCGATAAACTGCCAATGTATTGCCGATAAATTGCCGATAAAATATAATTCCTTGCCCTGCGTGATGAATCTGCTATTTCAAGCCATCCGTCTTCGACCCATTGTTTTAGCAGGTTCCGCGCCATACGCTCAGATAGCCCCAGTGTTCTTGCAACGTCAGATGTGGTTATATGTTGACAAAAAGTTCAAGCACATATCCGAGTACTTTCACCCCGCTTGGCTCGTGGTTATATATCTACAAATCCTTCATGTCATCAAATGACCGAGCAGCATCACACCCTCACCGAACGCATGCGCATCCTTGCACAAGGCACCAAATACGATAGTTGCAACTAGTGTGCAGTGTGGTATGTCTAATTAGGTTAGCACCAGAGTTCTACTAAGTTAAGGGGCATGAATAAATACGGAATCCATAATTATTAAGTAAATGAACATTCTTTGTATGGGTATACAGGAAAAACATATTCAAATAATAGCACTTAAATATTGATTTGCAACAATACATTTTTTATTTCAGGAGGTAGGTTGATTTGTACAACATAATTGATTTGGGGAAATGGTTTTTGAATAAATCCAGTATGTCGCATAAAAAAGTGCAAAAATTATGTTATTATGCAGTAGCTTGGCATTATGCATTATATGATTCAAAATTGGTTGAATCTGATTATTTTGAAGCATGGGTACATGGTCCGGTATCTCCAATAATATGGAATGAATACAAAGGCTATGGATGGACACCAATACCAAAAATAGATGAAAAGATAGAATTCGATTGCGATACAGAAGAATTTTTAGAAATTGTTTTGAATACTTACGACGAATACAGCGGTCATCAACTCGAAGCATTGACTCATGAAGAAGAACCATGGCAAGAAGCCAGAAATGGATTGGAAGATTGTAAACCTTCAAACAATTTAATCAATCCTGCGACCATGGGGAAATATTATCGTTCAATTTACGATCATTCACAAAATGACTGAAAACAATGTCGAAAAACAAGTCTAAATTTACGACTGTAAAAAGCAAGAGCATACATCAAAAATTAGATGAAAAGCGATTGCCAAGAGGTTATCAAAAATTATGTCAGCCACACTCCAGAGATGAAAAACCAAACATCAGTTTGAAATATGTTGATCTGGGATTCAAATCATTTGATGATTTGAAAAATGATAATAATCTTCGAAAACTTGATGGTTTTATTTCTAAATTACATAATGCACCCGATTGGTCTTATGTTTTCAGAACTTTTAATAGAACACCGACCACAACCAACAAAGCGAAAGACATGATGAATAATTTAGGTTTTAGTCATGAACAAACGGAAATGTTTCATTTGAGTGTATCAGATAAATTTAGAGTACATGGATTTATAAGAGGGAGCAGATTCAAACTCGTCTGGTTAGATCCAAATCATGAAATAAACAAAGAATAATTTGGTTATTTATAACATCGTGTAACTAAATACTAGACGAGATTTACAGGTGGTGCGAGCCATTTAGATTCTGTCCACTGATTCTGATAATGTGACTTCATACTTGACAATATATCCTGAACAGTGATGTTATCAACATGATGTTATGGAGAGTTTAATTTGTCTTTATCCAGCTAAAAGATCCATCACTGCAAGTGGTACATTAGAAAATAAAATATCGGTTGACCACACAATCTATTACTTTCACCCCGCTTGGCTCGTGGTTATATATCTACAAATCCTTCATGTCATCAAATGACCGAGCAGCACCACACACTCACCGAACGCATGCGCATCCTTGCACAAGGCACCAAATATGATAGTTGCAACCAGAGTGCAGTGTGTCACGCCTTTGGACCCGATGGGAGGTGCATCCAGCTCTACAAGACCCTGCTCACCAATTCATGCGCGGGTGAGTGCGCATATTGTCCAAACCGCAGTGCGCGCGATACAGTGCGCGCAACCTTAACACCAGCGGAGATTGTGAAGATAACATGGTCATTCTATCGCAAGAACGCCATTGAGGGTCTGTTTCTCTCATCAGGCATCATCGGTGATGCGGAAAACACAGCCGAGAAGCAGCTTGAGGTGGCAAAACTACTGCGCAGTCAGGGTTTTACAGGATATATACACACAAGATTGATGCCAGGAACCCCTAAATATCTTCTTGAGGAGATTGCGGAACACTCCAACAAGTTTGGAGTGAATGCCGAAACTACAAGTTCTGTCAACTATTCCGAAATATGCCCGAATTTCGATTACAACAATGACATACTGACTCGCCTCAAATGGACGCGCGACCTGATCAAAAAACAGAGGCGCAAGGTCGGATATGGCGGTCGTATTGTAGGTGCGAATGACACGCAGTTCGTAGTGGGTGCGGTCAACGAGCCTGACAGTGAAATTATCAGTACCGTGCACAAGTTCATGGACAGGTATGCACTTCGCCGTCCGTACTTCATGAGTTTTGACCCGGTGCCGGATACGCCACTGCAAAATAGTATCGCTTCACCGAAATGGCGCGAGAACCGGCTGTATCAGGCATCGTTTTTGATGAAAGATTATGGTATGAAGGCATCGGATTTCGATGTGATATTCAATGACGAAGGTTTTCTCGCAGATGACGATCCAAAGATGCGGCTTGCGTATGCACATCCCGATTATTTTCCGATGGACATAAACACGGCAACGCGTGATGAGTTGCTCATGGTTCCAGGGATTGGTCCGATCAGTGTGAACCGTATCATGCAGGCGCGCCCGATCCTGTCGGAACAGGAACTCGCACGCATGGGTGTCGTAATCTCACGCGCCCGTCCGTTCATTGAGATTAATGGTAGCAAACAGACCAATCTCTACTCGTTTATGGAGGTGGGCTCATGATAATAGCATTCAAGACAGATGTGGACGGAGTACTTCTTGCATGTTCTACCTTAAAACAGCATCCAGATGCCGAACTCGTGTTTGCGAAAGATAGGCGAGAATTGGAGCGAAAACTCACTTTTTCCAGAAACGAAGATAAGGAGGTCCTGCGGTTGGGATTCACACCGGTCGTTGGCACGGATAAATTGGTATCAGAAGTACTTGGCAAGCGCCCTGCAAAGATGTCCCGAACCGACACAAGCCCTGTGCAGTATATCGATCTTGTACTGCGGCACAGTAAGGCGAATCCGGCTGAACTGGTGCGACTAATCGTTTCATGCAATGGCAGTGCCGGGCATCTCTACACAGGAAAATCAAAGCTTGCACGCATGTATTACAATTACATGCGCGACGTCACCCGCGCGTGGCAAAGGATGTGCATGTTCGCACGTCCCGATCTTGTGAACGGTGTCATGACTGTTGATATTGATTCGCCGCATGATGTTGCTGATATCTTTTGCAGGTGGTTGGCAAAAAAGAACCCAGATATACCTGTAGCTGTCATATTCGGCAATGCCGCGTGGGTTGGTAATGGGGAACTGGTTGGTCTTGACCACTTCACAAAGACTGCGGCAGCGTTTGTAAAAAGCCTGCACACATCGTCATCATCAAATGACGATGAGATCGATAAATTGTGGGACGTATTCTACAATTCCCAGATGATAGAAAGCCGAAGAAACCGCAAACTTGCAAGCAAGATGCAGCCGAAAAGTTCTGCCGGTATGAGCAAGATGGCTAAAGCGGACAGGTACAAGGTCGAGCGCGGGATCTCCAATTGTACGCTGGATCGGTTTGTTAACGATAGATGCGAGGCAAGTGTATGAAAAGTTTGCAGGATATCCCGCGAATCGGGGAAAAGATGGCACAGCGTTTCATCCATCATTTCGGGAGCGAGGAGGCTGCACTTGATGCAATACTTGGTGGTGATATTGCGGGCATATCCGAAGTTGAAGGAATAGGGCAGAGGTATGCGATATCCCTTGTACATGAGGTGCGCGCACAGGTGGAAGGCGTTTCGATCTCCGATTTTCTTAAAACAAAAGAGTCTGTGGATATCTATGAGCGACTGCTCGATATCATGAAACAGTTTGCACACACGCGATATGCAAAAGATAAACTTCACATCTATTTTCCGTATCCCGCATCCAAGATCGACAAGATCGAATCCGTGCGCGAGTCGGTATCATATTACATGGGTACTGCAAAGTTGCTTCGGGATAACAGCGACTTTCCTGGTCTGCTTACTCGCATTCGTCCACTTAATCTCAAGTATAATCCGCCTCAAATACGCGAGCGTGCGATTATCACTGCCAATCACGAAGAGTTTGAGTATGCGCGCCAGAGGTTTGGAACCGCCATTGGTGTGCAGATGGTAAGCACGCCTTCCGAGTTCGTGGATGTGGCGCGGGGTTATTCTCATGTAATTGCATCAGGTGACGCTTTTCTTGGATTCGATTTTCCCGAAGATGTTGAACCTGAATATGTATCCGATCTGCAAAGAATGGAAGATTGGCAGGTGGTTCCTGAACAGGTAATCGGTTTTTTTGCAAAGAACCTTGCAACCATTGAATGCTCAATAGCGGTCATACAGGCGATACGGAAAGCTGGCACCATGTTCTTTGGAAAGGTGAGCGATAAAGACTTTGGTGAACTTGCACAGACGCTTGCGATGATCGATGAAAGCGGAGATGTGAAAGCCGGAAATGATCCTGATATTGACAGGTTGAACTTAATCATTGAAAATATGGAAACTTGCATCTCGGATGCTGTGCGTGATGCAAACTCAAAGCTGGATAAGTACCTGACCGAAAGTAAATTGACTATCAGTGGACAGGATATGCTCAAGATGATGAGCGGGGATGTGGAACTAAAAGAGATGTTTGAAAGCCAAGTTTCCCAGTCATACCACACTGTCGTCAAGGAAGCAAAAGAGCGAATTTCAAAGGAACTTGGACTTAATAAAAAAGAGCTGCTAATGGCAGAGTCATTGTTCCCAGATGAAATAATGCATCCTGTAGAAGTTGACCGCGATTATGTGAATGCATTAAAGCAGCATGTGGCGCACAATATCCATAATAAGAAGATAGAGCACAAACGCAATATCTCAAAGACCCTGTACGGATACCGCGACATTGTGCAGGAGATGGTTCGCAGTGTACTGGATTTTGATGTAGGGTTTGCAATCGGATGTTTTGCGCATGAGTGTGGTCTTACGATGCCGGAATTGATCGATAAGACAGGGGTAGGAGTCGGGTTTGTGAAGGGTGAGAATCTGTTTTTGAGATCGCGGCATGGTGAGGTTACCCCGATAGATTATTCGGTCGGAGATACGGTTCACAGTCCGCAAGACAAAAGCAGGATTGTGCTGCTCAGTGGTGTGAATTCGGGAGGTAAGACCTCAATGCTCGAACTCCTTGCACAATGCATCATACTTGCACACATGGGTTTCCCGACCCCTGCGAAATCGCTAGAGATCGGGATGTCGGATGGACTTTACTATTTCGCAAAATCGAAAGGAACATTGGACGCAGGTGCATTCGAGACCACTCTCAAGGATTTTTCAGTGGTTGCAGACAACTCCAGCAAGGTGGTTTTGGTTGATGAGATGGAATCCATTACCGAGCCCGGTGCGTCTGCTAAGATCATTTCAGGCATACTTGAGGTTTTGTCAGAGAACAAGGACAGTATAGCTGTGTTCGTGTCACACCTGCCGGAGTTGATACTGGAAAACACGGAGTGCAGTGTTCGTGTAGACGGCATTGAGGCGAGTGGGCTTGACGCCGATCTAAATCTTATCGTAGAGCGAACCCCACGCTACAATTATATTGCAAAAAGCACGCCTGAGTTGATAGTTGAGCGGCTTTCAAGGAAAACAGATGGGGGTGAGCAGGCGTTTTACGAGAAGTTGAGGGCGAAGTTTTAGTTATAATATCGCGTTAAAATGGTGTTATGTTCTAATATATTGATTATCTGCAAGTTTCAAATCAGAAAAAGCATCTTTTAAATAAGACAATGCTCTTGCTTCTTCTTTATGCCGGAATTCTCCACCCAACTCTTGTATCTCCCCTCATTATTGGTTTAATTGTGTATTTTTCAAACACATTAATGTCCAGTACATTTTTGCCAAATATGACTTTCCCATCCGATAGAACATCCAATGTAAATGGATTTGTGATATCTTTTAAACCGCTCTCTTCCATGAAAATTGCATCCACAGGTATCCCAAGTTCTTTGAACCCATTTTTTTTAATCGTATGCCATTGGTCTTTGCACTGTTTTTCTGAATATTTCTTAACGATAATCAGCACATCATAATCGCTATGCTTATCAAAATCTTCTCTTGCAGTACTGCCAAACAGTACGATTGAGACCAAATTATGTCCCACTGTTTCTTTTATCAGTTCAATGATATGTTTCATTCAACACGACCCGTTTACAGCACACCTTTCGTACTCTTGATCCTGTCACCTTCAACAACGACAGCGCGTCGCAGTGCATACGCAAACGCCTTGAACAGCGCTTCGATCATGTGGTGGTCATTCTCACCGCGTACCGTTGCATGAAGATTCATCTTCGCATTTTCCGCAAGCGATTCAAAGAAGTGCCTGACCATCTGGGTATTGAACTCGCCCACGCGTGGTGATCCAAACTCGGCATTCATTACCATATAACTGCGTCCTCCAAGATCCAGCACTACGTCTGCCAGTGCCTCATCCATAGGGATGCGTGCTTCACCAAATCTTGCAATACCTGACTTATCACCAATGGCTTTTGTGATTGCCTGTCCAAGAACGATTCCGGTATCCTCTATTAAGTGGTGTTCATCCACAATAAGGTCGCCTCTTGCGGCAATTGTAAGATCGAAATTGCCGTGTCTTGCAAACGATGTGAGCATGTGGTCAAAAAAGCCAATACCTGTACTGATGTCGGACGAGCCGATACCGTCAAGTGTCAGTTTCATTTGAATATCGGTTTCGCTCGTTTTGCGTGATATCTTTGCGGTTCTCATGAGATTCCCCTTACTGTCTTAATCTATTTATGAATCGTCACTGATAATATTTATCGCTTCTGGAAGTGTGAACTTGTTAGTGTAAAGTGCACTGCCGACAACAACACCGGATGCACCCGTGTTTTTCAGCGCAACAATGTCTTCAAGTGTTGTGACCCCACCCGATGCGATGACAGGTATATTTACCGAATCCACAAGAGCCCGCGTAGGTTCCGGATTGATCCCTTGCATCAATCCCTCGCTATCAATATTTGTAAAAAGAATACTTCCTGCCCCAAGTTTCTCGAACTTTGCACCCATTTCAACAGGTGTGAATTGTGATTCCTTTGTCCACCCTTCAATGGATACTTTGCCGTTCTTTGCATCAAGTGCCACGTTTATGTGTTCACTTCCAAACTTGTCCGCGAGTTTTCTGATCAATTCCGGCTCATTGAGTGCCGCTGTGCTCAGGATGATCCTGTCAACACCAATGTTGAGAAGTGCTGCTCCGTCCTTGAATGAACGAATACCGCCGCCGACTTGTATCGACATTCCCAGAGGTTTGCACTCTTTGACGATCTTCTCGATTATAGGCGCATTATTGCGTGTGCCTTCGATCGCACCGTCAAGATCAATCAAATGCAGTGTTGTTGCACCCTGTGCCACCCAATCAAGAGCAACCTGTGCGGGGTCGTCAATGGACACCAATTCACTGCCCGGTATTCCCTGTACCAACTGGACACATTTGCCCCCTCTCATATCAACTGCAGGTATCACTTCAAACATGTTGTCACCTTGCCACCTTTATGCCATCATACGTTCGATAGGTACGACCAGAATACCGCCTGCTCCAACATCTTTGAGTTTGCTGACGGTGGAAAATATCACATCAGCATCCACAACAGCATGAACAGCCAGGATCGAGTCATCGGATTCGACTTTCATAACGGTTGGTCCTGCAAGTCCGGGGAGCACGCTTTTTACAGCATCCAGTTTGTCAGCCGGAACGTTCATCATCAGATATCGTTTGCCTTTTGCATGCAAGACACTCTCGATTGCGGTCTTTATGTATTGTATCTTTTCCTTTTCAGCCGCACTTTCACGGTTTGTTATCAGGCGTACGGATGATGAGAATACATCTTCTATTACCTTCAAATGGTTTGTCAGGAGTGTTGTGCCGGAACTTGAGATGTCAACAATCGCATCAGCTATCCCGACATGCGGGGTCATTTCACATGCTCCGCTTACCTTTACTATCTCGATGTTTACTCCGAGTTCTTCAAAATACCGTTTTGTTATGTTCGGGAACTCGGTTGCGACCCGCATGCCGTTTAGATCTTGTGGTGATGTAATCGGTGAATCGTCAGGGACGGCGAGTACGAGTTTCGCACGACCGAATTTAAGGTCAAGGATTACGTCAACGTCCGCACTGGTTTCCGATATCAGGTCAAGTCCGGTGATGCCGACATCTGCGGCGCCGTCCTGTACATATTCAGGAATGTCGGCGGCTCTTGCGAACAGGAATGTTATGTCGGGGTCTGTGGTCTTTGCAAAAAGTTTTCTGGTCGCCCCTTCAAGAACAGGGAGGCCGGCTTCTTTGAGTAAGTTTACGGTCGGATCGTGCAGCCGACCTTTGTTAGGTATTGCAATACGTATCATTGTGAGGGTCCTTTAAGTTTCTGATATATTTAAAATGATTCTACATTATCCTTTTGCAGTACCGTTCTTGTATGTATTATTTTTGCCATACTATTTCATGATTCATTGTGTATATATTTTAGAATATGTTATGTAAATTATTACGGCTGGTTATTATGTTGAATGGTAAATATTATATATGTATAGTATTTATTATTATCAATCTAAATAGTTCCATGTTTTGACTTATAAACAGGGTTCAAGAGAAAATCTTCGCTAACGCTCAGATTAACTCGCACTATATATTTATAAAATACATACTATTGAAAATAGACATAAGAGGATAAAATGATACGAAATATCAAAGTCGAGCACCTTGTAGAGACTCCTGTGGAAAAGCAACAGATCGAACTTGTCGAGCGAAAGGGTGTCGGTCATCCTGATAGTATTTCTGATGGGCTGGCAGAGGCTGTTAGCCGTGCATTGTGCAAGGAATACATTGAAAAATGCGGTGTGGTGCTTCACCACAACACTGATGAGACACAGATCGTGGCAGGACGTTCCAATCCACAATTCGGTGGCGGAGAGGTTATAAAACCAATCTACACACTGCTTGTTGGAAGAGCCACAAAGGAATTTGATGGTCAGGAGATTGCTGCTGAGTCTGTTGCAGTTGATGCGGCTCGCAAATATGTCAATGCTACGATAGCAGACATCGATCTTGACAGGGATATGATCATCGACTGCAAACTCGGAACAGGTTCATCAGATCTTCGTGATGTTTTCAATCGGGATCAGATCCCAAAGGCAAATGATACGTCATTTGGTGTGGGTCATGCACCGTTCTCTGAACTTGAGACTATTGTGTACAATGCCGAGCGGATGCTTATTACAGACCTTAAGAAAACAATTCCTGGTATTGGAGAGGATATCAAGGTCATGGGTCTTCGTGATGGGGATGACATGACACTCACGATCGGATGCGGTATTGTTGGCAGGCACGTGGATGACCTTGACCATTACATTAACATCAAGGAAGAGATGCAGGATTATGTTGTTGACCTTGCAGGCAAGTACACAGATCGTAATGTTGTAGCTTTCGTTAATACTGCTGATAAAATAGAGGATGGCTCGGTGTTCCTGACTGTTACCGGAACATCTGCGGAGATGGGCGATGACGGGTCTGTCGGTCGTGGAAACCGTTGCAATGGATTGATCACTCCAAACCGTCCAATGAGTATGGAAGCAACCAGTGGTAAGAACCCGATCAACCACATTGGAAAGATATACAACCTTCTTTCTACACAGATGGCAAAGGATATCGTAAAAGCGGTTCCTGATGTCGAGGATGTGTATGTGAGGATCCTTTCACAGATCGGTCAGCCTATCGACCAGCCTCTTGTTGCGAGTGCACAGGTAATTCCTAAGGATGGTACGAACTTTGCAACCATCCGTGCTGAAGCGGAAGTTGTTATTGATGACTGGCTTGCGAACATCACCAAGATCACAGACATGGTGATCAACGGAGAACTGGATACTTTCTAAAAACGCAGTTAAAGATGACAATTGGGCGGAAAATGGATGTTCACACATCCGGTATCTGCTCAATCAATTCTTTTTTACATTCGTTTGGCGAAAAGGATAAGTACCATTATGCGTATGGAAGTGGTGCATCGCCTATTGTTAACATTGACCCGCCTTAACTCAGTGGTAGAGTGCGCGGCTGTAGTATGGTTCATGCGACCCTGTGTCGCACATACCGCGCAGGCACCGCGATGTCCCCGGTTCGAGTCTGGGAGGCGGGACCTTTTAACATGGCATAGAGCCTTTCTAACGAATGGCTTTCAGCCATTCAAACAAAAAGGCTTAAATGCAAAAACATGCTTTAGGGTGTACTCGCAAAACCACATGTTCGGATAGTGTAGTGGCCTATCATGGAGCCCTGTCGAGGCTCCGACTCGGGTTCGAATCCCGGTCCGAACGTATCTTAAACTTAAATTCTCCCGATGTTTTATCGGGATTTTATTCTTGTTTTTTGGTACAAAGAGTGCAATCACCGTTTATTGGTTACTTCGCTGCAGCGAGAAGATTATGTTTTGTAAAGTTAACACAAAACAACGTCAAAAGGTGACATTGCTACAAACGTTGTGTTAAAGTGGGCTTTGTGTAGAAAGTCGGAATATAATACGATTTTTAAAACAAAGTCGTTAAGTAATACAATTACAATTCATCACAGATTTCTTGCTGGATGTAGGAGGCATTCAGGTTGATGCTCGTGTTTTATCGGCAAATCACTAACAAACTTTTTCTCTGGAAATCGAAATGCACGTTTCAAGTTCACAATATCTTTTATCGATTGCATTAAACAATTCTGTTTCGACTTCCTTCGTATGTGATTCATCATCAATTATTTCATCCGATACATCGATTTTGATTTTAAAATAATGGTCTAAAGCTAAACGCAACTCAGTTGAACCAAGATATTTATTTTGTTTAATGTCATCCCAAAAATAGTAGTATTTCTTGACTCCTTCACCTGAGCGATTTGAATTATTTATCCGTTGAATTCGATTTTCAGTAAAAATTTTTTTGTCCAATTTTTTAGAAAATAATGGAGCGACAAGATGGTCCATTTCTCTAACATATCGGTCAATTTCCATAAATTTAGTTTGTTTTTTAATTTGAATGACACTCCACAAAGTTATAATTACCAGAAATGCAACAAGTACAAAATTGGAAATTGTACTAATAGCATCCCAATTCAATTGTCCATTATTATTAACGAATATATCTGTAATATTCACATTTCAACCTCACATTTTGAAGAAATTATATTCAATACTTACATAAGTATATATTATCATATAAGTCACAAAATATATAGTTTCGTTATTCACGGTTTTGTGTGAAAAATCGTTAATGTGTAGAAAATAAAGAATCTGTGGAGAAAGTCGGGGCATTGTACAAAAAGGAAAATCACAAAATCTGGATCATTTTTTGCAGAAAAAAATGGAGGGTTAAAGCGATAGTTTCATCAAATCAAAAAACAAGGAGAAATTAAATGAAAGTAAACAATGACTTGATTGTAAGTTCTGATGATTTAGATGATTTTCAAAAAATAATTGGTGTCCGGTTTAATGATACTAAATATTTAATACAAGCATTATTACATGGCTCTATTTTTAGTGGAGACAAAACAAAATTAGACACATTTAAAAAAGTAAATGATCTCGAATCTGACAATTATGAAAAACTGGAATACCTTGGGGATTCAGTACTGGGTTTAATTGTTTCTGAATATTCTTATCATGAAGAAGTAATTGAAGAATATGCGAAAGCACAAGAACGAAAAATAGAGGGCGTTTTAACTGATATTAAGAAAGTATTGGTATCCAATGACAATTTAAAACCACTGGCACATAAAATAAATCTTGATGATTACATATTATATGGCTATCTGGAAAATATTAGTGACATATATGCAAATGTGATTGAAGCGCTTATTGGCAGTATTTATCTTGATCAAGGATATGCCGAAGCGAAGAAATTTGTGTGCACTTTTTTTGGTATGAAAGGTGCTTTAAGCAAAATTGTGGATTCAAATCCCAAGGGAAAGTTGAGTGAAATTTGTGATAAGAACAGCTGGGATCTCCCTGAATATAAATTAATAAATGAAGAAGGTTCAGACCACAAAAAAATGTTCACAGTCGGATTATATATTTGCGGTGAGCAAGTTTCCATTGGAACCGGGCAGAAGAAACAATATGCGGAAATCGATGCTGCTGAAAAATATTTAAAAGAAATAGGATCAACGAATTAAAAATCAAAATAATCGCTGATCATCCAATTGCCTCTATCAGCGCCTTTTTCTCATCTTTTAACTCATTGTATATTTCTGTAGATGCTTTCCATTCAAGAAAATCCATGTCATCTCAAGAGTTCCATCTACATATTTTTTGTAGAACTCCTCACTTTTCAGTTATTCTTTAAAATCATATATTAGGTGGAATTCGTGTTTGAAATAATACATGGATTTGTAGTCGTATTTGTATCGAACCTATTTATTGAAATAACGCAATTTTAAGAAAATGCATCGCATAGATAGCACATTTGTGCTAAAGATTAAAAAACAATATATAGTACTATACCAAATTTAATCAAATGGCTCAAATTCTTAAACACCAAACAAGTTTAAACGAAGAATATGAGAGAAAACGCATCAATGGAACGCCTTTCTTCAAAATGGGATTTATTCTCATTGCTATTGCAATTATTGGAGTTACGTTAGTTTTTGTATCAGATTTATCTTTTATAATATCTCTAATAATAGGTGTTATTTTATTCATAATGGGAATATTGGGTGCAATTATATTCATTATTGGAATGTTAGGAGAATGGGCCTCGAGTAAATCCAGTTTCTTAAAAGGGGCAGAAGGAGAAAAGATCGTGAGCGACATACTCGAAACTTATCCTGACAATTGGTATATATTCAATGATATGCGCATCGGTACTGCTCAAATTGACCATATCGTTATTTGTCCAAAAGGTGTTTACACAATCGAAACGAAAAACTACAAAGGGACAATATATGGCAATGCAGAAGATAGATATTGGACTCAAGTTATTGAAAGTGAATATGTCGAAGATCGGCCATATAAATTTTACAATCCTATAGAACAGGGTAAAAAACACTCATTCGAACTAAGCAAATATCTTAGTAAATATGGATATAAAAGTGTGATACATACCATTGTAGTTTTCACTACAAAATCAAAATTAAAAGTCTTTTCTCACAAAGTACCTGTTATTCAAACAAATGAAATATACAATTATTTTGATAAACAGAACTACACTTTAAGTCAAACAGATACTGAAAGTATCGTTAATTGTATACTAAAATCAATTCCAGAAAATTGATTATTGTACAACAAAGACAATACAAGCTATCAACTAAAAAAAACAAGAAAATTAAGCGATCCCGAAGGGATTCGAACCCTTGGCCCCCGGGTTAGAAGCCCGGTGCTATATCCTGGCTAAACCACGGGACCGCGTAGGATGGTGTTTGCTGTAAGTGGATATCACAAACAAAATGCATAGATTTCAAAACACTACAACAATACACGGCAGAATTCGTATATATT
>DQIO01000288.1 GCA_020793555.1 Methanosarcinaceae archaeon
CTATCTATTTATGAACTATTCAATCTACCGACAACGTTTATGCATAGCTGAATAGTTACGTTTTCTCTAAAACATTGAGTGGTTGAGTATTAATTATCTCTATATTATTTTTCAGGAATGGCGCACTCACACATAAGGTTATCAGATTCTGCAAATAAATCACGGATCTCAAATCCACGATCAGATATTATAAGTTCCTTGATCGTATTGTCGGCTTTACTTCCCCTCATTTTTAATACATAAATTGATTTTTTGATCTGTCCATCAATCTCAATATTTTTCATAATGATGGTGGAATCCATAATAAATGGAAGACCTGCATCCGGAATTTTGGCATCACCTATAATTTCAGGCAATTCGTATG
This sequence comes from Methanosarcinaceae archaeon, assembly GCA_020793555.1. Taxonomy (GTDB): domain Archaea; phylum Halobacteriota; class Methanosarcinia; order Methanosarcinales; family Methanosarcinaceae; genus Methanovorans. The sequence continues at coordinate 365 of DQIO01000288.1, forward strand.
TGAAGATCGATGTTATGTTGTTGTTTTTGAAATATTTTATCAGGGAAAATATATATATTTCCAATTGTTTGGGGTCTGGAATTGCATTCTTAAGACCCGATATACTGTCGATCAGGATGCGCTTGACTCCAATTTCGTCAATAATCTTCTTAACATATATTGCAAGTTCATCAGGGCATATTTCTCCTTGAGGGTAATATATATGCCGTAGAAGGTCTTCTGTATGATATTGTTCAAGGTCGAGCCCAAATCCGCTTACCGATTTTGCCAATTCTTTTAAGTTATCTTCAAAGGATATCATCAGACAGGGTTCTTTATTCAAAACACCGTTTGCAATAAATTGCAGGCTCAACATTGTTTTGCCGCATCCGGCACTGCTTGCGAGCATTGTTGCAGATGTTTGAAGTAATCCTTTTCCAAGCATTTCGTCCAGATCTTTGACTCCGGTACTTACATTTCCAGATTTAATATCAGATGTGACTGGAATAGGCATGAACCTTGGGAACACTGTGATTCCGTCACTTGTCATCTTAAATGTGTGTTTTCCACCTAAAAAATCAGTCCCCCTCATTTTTGTGACACTTAGGTATCTACGAATGTTGTTTGCGAAAGATTCTTGACCCAGTATTACAATTCCGTCTACCATATAGGCCCAAGGGCTATTTGCGATGGAATTTTCTGACATTTCTCCTGTCATCATCAACATGGTATTCCATTCTTCAAATTCAGAGAACAGGTTAATCACAAAACTCCTTTTTTGTGAATATTGGAGTTCTTTTTCTTCGAAAGTGCTTGTGATGTGATCAAGTATTGTTATAGGATCGATGACAATTCTGGAAGGTTCGTATTTATTGATGACGTCATTGATGAATTCAAATATTGCAAAATCGCCTTTTTCGATTATACCTGCACCAACGCTTAATATGCGAAGATTTCCCGATTCTATAACACTATTGTCAAAGAAGGAATATTGTGACATATTCCTGATTATCATTGAAGGAGATTCTACGAGCATGGAGATGAATAGGCATGATTCCCCGTTCTTTGCGGCATTGAATAATGAGTGCAAACAAAAAGTGGTTTTTCCTGACCCGGCAGGACCTGCCACCAATACGGCAGACGGTTTTAGCAATCCTCCCTTAAGTATTTCATCGAATCCGTCAATATGGGTTTTTAGTTTCATTTAATCATTACCGGATATATTTGTGATTATATTATGGTATAGTATAACACATTCAATATGTTAAGTATATACATTAAAATATGATAAATAGTTTTGGCTGCCATATACTTTTAATATTTTGTATAGCGAATGGTTTATCTATGATTATAACAATTGTTATGTGCAATCGCCACACAATTTATAGTTGTGTGCAGTCATGCACAGACTTGAATTATATATTTAAAAAAGCATAAATTGATTACTATGGTCCAAACAGAAGATAGCAACAACATATATAGATATCTTGATGAATTCAATGGTCGTTTAGATTCATTGGAACAAAGAATTTCAAATATGGAATCACGGTTTAATCCGATTGTTGAAGACAAAATGGCTTTGTTCCTGACAGTGCCTGATACAATACGAAAATCATTATTTGCAGTCTCTCATTTGGAGAGGGGCACTGCGGATGATGTAAGTGCGTTTACAGGTCGTCATCGATCAATTGAGAACAAGTACTTGAATGAACTTGTACGGTCAGGTTGGCTTGGTCGTGATCGGGTTGGCAAAAAAGTGTATTATTTTTTGAAGAAAGCAGTTGATAGTCCTAAAAGTGAATACCACTCTGCAGTGGATGAACTTGAGGACAAACTTAATTCTCTTTTGGGGTGATGCAGGTGCTATTAAGTTTCCATTCGTATAAAGGTGGTACTGGAAAGACTACTATGGTTGGTAATATTGGCCATCATCTTGCAAAAGGCGGACATAAGGTTTGTCTCATTGATTCTGATGTTAATGGTCCCGGCTTGCATTCCCTGTTTGATCTAAAATTTAAGAATTCAATGATCGAATTCCTAAAAGGACAGTGCAATATTGAAGATATAATCTATAAGGTTGATGACGATCTTGAATTATATTTGATTCCTTCAAGAGTATGCGAGGAGGATATTTCTGCATTTTTTAAGACACCACCCGATGCAAAAAAAAAGATGCTGGAAATAGTCGATTTTGTTAAACGTGAGTATGGGGTGGAATATGTCATATTCGATTCGAGTCCAGGCATTAACAAATCAAGTCTTCTTGTATTGAACATGTCGGATAAGGCAACAGTTGTTTGTACAATTGATCGTCAGGACATCAGGGGTGCTTATGTGCTTGTCAGTATGGCAAGGAAACTTGAGACAAATGTGCATCTGGTCTTTAACAAGATACCCATAGATCGTTCGGATGAAATTGATATTGCAATAAAAGAGTTTTGTGAAAACCTAGGTGCGGAGTTACTTGGCATTCTCACGTATGATGAGGTTGTGGCAAAGACATGGTCACGTAAATTGGTTGTGTCTGATAGTCAAGAATGCGAGTACTGTGTTCAGGTTACGGAACTGGTTGAAAAATTAATCAATTAATCTTATGGATCTCCCCAACATTGAGTGGGTAAATATTCGACGGGATGAACAGGATTTACAGGATGGGGTGGACTACTCATATCCTGTCAATCCTGTCTATTAATTCAGGAAATATGATTTTCATGTTTGAAAACATATCCGGAATAGTGATGTGTCCACACAATGTTAAAGAGAACCAATCTTATTGATATATGATTGATCTATCATTGACTGCTTATTGATGTGCCGGAATTCGACCGATGTTTGATCTTTTTAGATCAACATCTCCTTGTGCACATCAATATGCTTTTTCACAATTCGGTCAAGCGTGTCAGTTTCTTCAGGAGATATGTCAAAAAGGTCTTTTATTTTAGAATGATTTGATGTAAATGAGGGTTCCAATGTTACTTTATTGTCCTTTATGCTGTAATTGATCTGTTTTTTTTCTGTGCTGCCTTTGAATTGAATTGTATCCTTGCTTATGTGAAGCACGATATCATACGCTGAAAATAGTGCTTGTTGCATTTTGGCATTAAGGAGATTTGATTCAATGGATGTGATCACTGTGACATCCGGATATTTATTATTCAGCAGGGCTGATTGAAATTTAATAAATGCTGCCCCGCCATCCTGTATGCCTGTTTTGCCAGGGTTGTCCAAAATAAGTGTGTGTTCACCGTTTTTTATTAATTTGTGGATATTTCTCATTATTGAGGAAAAATTAGTGGGTGCACAGATGACTGTATAATTATCGTCTGCAAGATTGCTTACTGTGTCAATAATGGTGGTGGGACTTATGACACAGTCAAAATTCTCAAGTCGTTTTTTGACCATATTTGCTGGCTCATCCCAGCATATCCATGTTAGTGGAGTTTTATATTTGTTTAGTATTCTGGATACTAAACAGTATATCAATTCTGGCATAGCTGCATTTTTTTGGTATACTAAAAGGATATTTTTATGATGGGCAACAGAGGTGATTTTTGTATCCAACTCGTTTGAAATGGCTATTGCTATATTTTCCATTGGTTAAAATACAATTGTTAAAGTATTTATAAATATTGAGATATGTTTTTGCTTGTATGTGTTTTTAGCACTGAATATGTGGAATATATGCAACATATGCACAATTGCGAAACATTTATATCCTATCAATACAATCAGGTGTTATAAGAAATAAATCGGGAGGCCATATTGACCTATTCTATTCACACCACCCATCCAAAAATGTGGTCTTCTGTTTTTCTTATTGTTCATTATATTTTTGTGATTTTTTAATTGATATTCTTTTATGTGGTGGGATCTGTACGTTTGATGCAACTTAGACATTTTCATTAAGATTTCACTTGCGCAACATTTAGCATATTGCAAACACTTATGTATGAATTGTTCCTATTAGGTATTGTATATGTGTTCAAAGCGAGTTAGATGGTTTGACCTGCTTCGTGTAAAATATAAGAAAATCTTTGCTGCTGCCTGGATTTACTTGCCGTACACATATATAACATATGGTAAAAACAGAATATAATCAGGAAAATTAATATGTTGAACTATGTGATATATGCGAGTATGGGGATATTGTCATTTATATTGATGGTTTCTTTCATCAAGATACGAAATATCGTGAAAAATGGTAATCCTGATCTAATACGTGCCAGTTTATTTTTGCGGTATGGTGTGTTCAAACAAACTACCTTGTTTATCATAGATAGTATGATATTTATTTTTTTCGTGCAGGTAATTAATATATTATTTGGATTGCAATACATAACATCTTTTTACCACCAGATTATGATTATTGCAAGTTTGATATGTTTGATCGTAATTGGGTATAGCTTTGTACATCTCAATCAAACAGTAATGTTCCAAAGCCATAATCCGGCACGTAATGAACTTGAACGCTGGATATATGGTGATGATCGGAAATGATAAGTTTTGCTTTCATTTAGGCTGTTTTGTACCTATGGGTTCGGAAATTATCTGGTAATCGGGAAGCTTTGCCCACACAAAACAGCGAAGAGGCAAAGATATATGAAAATTGTCAAAATCACATGGATGAATTGTTTGTGGAAGTTGTGAACAATGAAGGGGAGATTTTGGATGTGGTTAGACATAATGCGCTTGAGGTGTTGAATCATCGGTGGAGTAGAATGCATATTCGAAGGCGTACAGGAAGAAGTAAGACTACTAAGGAAATGACTAAATATGGGGCTCTTCTTACTGTTTTATCTAATCTTGAAAATGAGGATTATGTTGAGACTGTTTTGTGTGATGTGGATGATTTTGGGAGAAAATTACAAAATGTTACGGATGAAGAACTTTAGGAAGCAAGACAATTAATTAGAAAGTTTCCTCAACTTCCTTTCGTTAAGTCTGATGTGAGAAGACCTGAGATCCAGAGGGATTTTGTTATACTTGTTGAGGATGCGTACAAGGATGTGCACGATGCGGATATTAGTATGTGGCTGCCTAACTTTATTGACACAGATGCTAGAATGACGCCATAGCTGAAAATCCAAAACAACGTAATCTTCAGTAGCTACCACATAAATGATTTGATTTCGGACTTTTTTCCATTGTCTGGGTGTGAATTGTTTCCCCATTTGAGTTTCTATATACGTTCTCCATCCTGTTTTGATCCATAACCATCAATGTGAAACTTGCCATTGAAATCAATCCTCTGATTGGATTACTCTTCGCTCGATATTTTGCCTCGTGTTTGCTCGCATTTCCACAATGTTGTTGCACATGGTGACCTACCAAAATCATCAGTTAACCCTTATGTGAATATTTGATGCAGTACGCGTGTTCCATAAACTGCTGTGGCTGCCATACCTTACATACATCTGTTTATACTACTCCGCATGTATAATTTGGAACTTTTGTGTAAAAAGACTGGATAATTCTTGATGATAGTCGCCTAAATTGTAGAAGAAACTATCAGTTGCATTGACAAATTGAGTGTAATCTTCGTGATATGTGTTATTTACCAGATGCTTCTTTGTAAATTTCCACAATCTTTCAATCAGATTGAGATTTGGTGCATAAGGTGGTAAAAATAGTAGCTTGATATTGTTTTCTTCTGCAAAATTTCTCGTAACGATCGCATAATTGTACATTGCATTGTCCAGTATAATAACAATTTTCTTGTCTGGATATTTTTCTTTAATCTTCTGCAAGAACTCAACAATACGCTCGGAATTACACGTTTCTTCTGTTAATGTTGTAGTCACAGAGAAATCTTCAATATCGAGTGCTCCAAGTATATTGATTCTTTTCCTACCAGTATTTGATTTTATTGTGATTGTGCCGTTTTTACCTCGTAGCTGCCACATTTTTGCATTTACTACATTGTGAAGGAGGTGGCACGGATCAAAAAAGAGCAGAGCCGTTTCTTTTTGTAGAGGGTAGTACTCGATCTGTTGGATAAAATCTTTCTACACAATTTCGGTTGGAGCCTTGCCTGGAATCAGTCCTGTTTTTTTAAAGGATAATTGAAGTTTTTTTTACACAAGCGCTGTACATGACTTAAATTGTACTCAATGCCAAAGTTCTGCTTTATGTAATGCTGTATATCTTTTGCAATAGCAAATACACCTTTGCCGGCTTCGGTTCTGAGTTCAGATAATTGCTCTTCACTTAGTTTTGCTTGTCCGCCTTTATAATTGAGCACGAGTAAAGAATCAAGTCCACCTTCTTTGTAGTAATTGATCCAATTGGTGATTGTATTATTCGTAACCGATAAAAATCTAGCAATATCTGAATATTTCCAACCTAGACATATGAGTTTAAACGCTTGAATGCGTTTCAGAATTTTAACAGACTTGGTTTTTGGCTCAGCAACTTTAAGTTGCTCATACTCTGCGTCTGAAATCTCAACTCGCTGAAATGATTCACCTTTTCTCATACACTATATGGTGCACCCATAGTATATAGAAGTTACAAAAAATAGATGCGGTTTAGTATATCAATGAATTCATCACTGTAGTTTGCTGTTTCAGGGACTCCTATTATTGTGTCGATGTGATGTTTTTTACATTTGTTGCTTTTAGCCATACATATATATAAAATATTGGTAATATTCAAATTTTGCCAAAGTGTATTGGTGTCAGCATTAGCTAAGAAATTGTGAAATTGATGGAAACAGAAAATATTAAAAAGTCTCATTTTCCCCCCTTTGTTCTGTTGTCAATCACAGTGCCATAAACCGTAAGAATGGCAGTCAAACCAAGGTAAATCAATATCACTGTCACCGGAGATGGAACACCAATGTCCAAAACATCGAATTGAAATGTTCGCATTAGATTTGCAGTGGTTGCCAAGAATCCACCAACACCAAATGAAAATAAAAATCCATTTGTTGTCCAGTATATAGGTTCAACCGATAATCTCTGCACGACAATGACAACAGTCAAAAGTGCCACAGTCACCCACAACTTAAAAAGAATAAGACCAATACCGCCCTGATTTACCATTATGTGTCGTGCAATAGGATTCGACTCTGTGCAAACTCCGCAAAAACTCATCATGAATGCACCCGTAATTGAGTCACCAATCCCAAAAGTGATAAATGCTGCAAGCGCAAGATACAACTGGATCTTCGTCTTCCGATCAAGTTTGAAAGAATATTCACTGCGTATGAATGGAATAAAATTTTTGATTGTTTGATTTAAGTCCAAGTGTAAATCGTTTTCATCCAATAATTCATTTTGCATTGTTTTTACCCCTAAATATTATTTTTTTTTGTTTGGCAAACCATTACTCTTCCTGAATAAAGATGAACAATGTCCAATCTTTATACAAGCCCCTCATGGGCAATGCAAAGAAGAGAGATCATTGATGTCACGACGTTATAATTCTACAACACCAACATAATGCTCTTATGTATTGCACAAATACAATTTTATAATTAAATTGATGGTTAATAAAGATTGCGCATTGGGTCAACTTTTGCATAATTGCACACTTTCTGCCCCAGATTAATTGTGCATTGCAGCATCTTGAAAAAACGAAAAATAAACACCAATATTTAAAAAACAAAGAGCCTCCGAAGGGATTCGAACCCTCGACCTGCTGATTACGAATCAGCCGCTATACCGGGCTAAGCCACAGAGGCACTTGATGTACAATAACAATATAATGATTTAACGATTTCGCTCACCCACAATAAAAATACCGGTTCAAGCAACCCTGGCCTCAATACAGATATTGTACTGGTGCGGAGCATACGACCTGACAGTCCGTTTCTCCAAAACCTCGATTTCCCTGCAGGCGCGCTTTGCCGCAGCCTCGATAAGCCCGATGGAACCATCGAAAAGATCATCCTCATGCGTCATTCCATAGTAATGTATCATACCACCCGGTTTTGTAAATTTGACCGCAGAATCCAGAAAATCATAAGCATTGTGCGGCAGGTTCATGATCACATGATCGGCAATACTGGCAATACTGGCAAACCCTTGCGTTTCCGTTTCCGTCACCAAATTTGCATCACCTTCTATAACCTCAACATTGTCCACAGAGTTCAAAACAACGTTCCTGCGCAAAAACTCAACCGCAGCCGGATTCTTATCGATTGCAATAACCTTTTTTGGAGTGGCTTTCTTTGCGATAAGGATACTATACGGACCAACGCCTGCAAACATATCCACAACCACATCATCCGGCTTTATCCATGACAATATCCTCTCGCGCTCAGTAGACAGGCGTGGAGTAAAATATGCTTTTGCAAGGTCAACCGCATACCTGCATCCGTATTCCTTATGGATTGTTTCAGTTTTGTCTATACCTGCAATTAGCGTAAACTCGCGCACCCGAAATTCCCCCACAACAGGCGACGTTGCACCAAGAACAGTATTTACATGAGGGTGAAATCTGAGCAATGCCTCACCAATCCGGTCGGCATCGGGATCATCGGCTTCTATCAGCGCAATGTCACCAATAACCTCATAATGCGGCATGAATCCCAACAGGTCTTCAAGCGTTGGTGCCTTTTCATGTTCCTTAAACTCATGTTTAAGAAACTCTACATCACCGAGATTCCTTTTCTCAACATCATCCGGTTCCCTAACAAGCGGAAGAAACAAATAATCTGTATCTGATGCGATTCTTTTGGAACTATCAAGCAGTTCCATCTCGATAAGGGCGCGTCGGTTTGGTTCACCATATCTCTTTGCCACTTTTATACAATTTATCCCCACATCACTCACCTCACCCAATCGCAAACCATGCACCAAAAACTATCAGGAACACGCCACATGAAACCAATATTCGTTCATAGGTCTTTGAAGACATTAAGCTTTTTCCGCGGCTAAACGATGCCGATACCAAACTATACCATCCAAGGTCAGCCATCCAGTGACCTATAACAAAAAACGCTACTGCAATCAAACTAATCTCAAGCCCGCGCATGACAAGTGCGCTACCGGCAGCAAGCCACCAAATCCAGAAATACGGGTTCGACGCGGATGTAAGGATACCTGCCATAACAGGACTGGATACAAATGCACCATCTGAATGCAAAGCCTCCGATGCATCGCTGGCACCTTTTATTGTCATTGCCCCAAATACAATAAGAACAATTCCTCCAACCACCGAGATTATAGATATAGCTTCACTTCCGATAAATGAAGTCAAACCAAGTACGATCAATACCGCGATAACCAATTCAAGCAAAGCATGACCAAAAACCACTTCAGGACCTGCAATCCATCCTCTCTTAAGCGATGAATCGATTGTTGCGAATAACATCGGACCTGGCATGAGGGCACCTGAAAGACCCACAGCAAACCCGACAAGGAGCATATCAAATATTTCAAACATGGTTGATACAAAAAACCTGTTATTGGTTAAAAAAGTAATTGGTTAAATCGGCTTTGTGTATAAAGTCAATTATCCCCTTACTTTATACACAAAGCTCTACACACGGGATTAGGGTGAGGGTTGGTTATCACCTCAGGATTCAAAGCAAGAAATCGTTTTATTTATGTATATCGCACTTTCCGCAGGTAAATCCCAAAAGTGAATCTTTTTCTTGGATAAAAAATGATGCCGCATGAGTACGGTTTTAAAAATATGCTCACAAATGGTTTAGAATGATGTATGTCTATTTTTCACCGAAGTTTGCAAATTGTATACTAAAACATGATCTTTCCAACATTGAATGGGCGAATATTGTCATCTCACCATGCACATATGTATTCACAGTATAAATATAATATGTAATGGATATTAAAAACCGATATCAAGAAAAATGTTTAAAATTTTCATATACCTGCGGAAAGCGAGATTGATGCTTTCTACCTGGTTATTATTAAATGTTATTGAAATCTTCTATAACAGGTATTTTAGTTCATAATCCTTACAAATCTAATATGAAATATACCTGAAAACACTATATACAGGCCTTGTAACATTTGTATGGGATATACCGTGACTTATAAACGAATATGTATTAAATTCACAAAATTAGACATTATCTTTTCTCTTCGAACTTACTTGCAGCATTGATATACTTTATATACTTCTTCTAATGTATTTTACCACATGATAGAAAAAACACTCGCCCTAACACTCATTATACTAACTGTGCTTTTAGCAGTTGGATGCATAGACACAATTCCAGAGCCTGCTGAATCAAATGAAGATATCGAGTTTAAGAAATACTCAGGAAATTCTGATGACTCTTACGGTAGAATTTTTACTACTCACTGCTATGTTATTGATGAAGATGAATCACTTGTCAAAGAAATGGTTGGCAAAGAACTCTTTGACGCAGCCCAAGAAAACGTAGTACATATCAACGGAGAAGCGTACTCATTTGTACTAAATGGAGTTGCAAGATATGAAATGACAGATGGCGGTCCAGCTGATACTCACTTCTACTTACGATTTGAGGACCCAGAAAATTCACGCATCTGTGTTATCTTCCGGCTTGAAAACCGAGGGTCAGCAAGAGCACCTTTTCTTTCCTCAACGCATACTAACATGTCATTGCATGTTTCTAGTAACCTTGATGGGCATGGACTTGGCACCATTCTGCCAAAAGATACTGCAGACATTGTGCTGACTGATGGCATTATTCTTTCACACTCAGAAGACGAGTATGAATACCTCGATATGTATATTGGCAAAGGATACATTGTCATCAAAGAAGACTACGACTACGAGTGCCCAGAAAAAATGTGGGTTGGTGGAGAGTATGTGTACAAAGGAGATGAAGACTATGTCTGCTATCACGAAGGTTACTTCATCCCAAAACAAGTGATACCCTTTAATTCGACGTACCCAGAGGACATCATACAAAAATGTTGCAACGGATTGCCAAAAAATCCTTGGCTGCCAGCGTGCTAAATTCCCTTTTAATATTTTTGAATACCTCGGGCTTTAGCCCGATGGATGAAATATAGTTAGTTTTCGCTCTTTTTTAGAATAGAATATTTTTTTGTTTCTGCTTTGCAGAAAGGTTCGTACAGCGGAACTTTCGGCGTGTTCAATCACCAAATTGTCATAAGTAAAAGCTCTGAAGCGTCGGAAGCGTCACTACGAAGTTTTATTCATTTTATCCCAGACTGCCGCATCCACGGTCTCCGCTTCCGGGTCTGGATAATCAGGATGAATGGCCCACAGTGCTTCTACCTTGTCCGGACGGGGGGTGTTTATCGGAGAAGCCGCTTGTCCTAATGGTAGCCAATGGGATAACAGGACGGCCAAGCAGCTGCCGGAAGTGTCAAGGACTGCGGTGTGGGGCAGGGCTGCACTCTGCCTGGCTTGGGCTCAAAAATCAAAAACAAGTCAATAAAATATATACTATAAAGTCTCTATTAAACACATGCTTACAGATCTTAATAACAGTGACATTAAAGAGCTTTCGGAAATTTATGATCCTGAAAACAGGGATTCGTTTATCAGCCTTTATCTGGATATCGAAAATCTTGACAGAAAATTTGTGGGAAGAAGAAAAAACACTTGCAAATCTATTCTGAAAGGAAATAAAGAATTGTCTGAAAATTTTGAAAAATCAATTCAAATGGTAGAGGAATATTTGAATAAAAGCGATAGAGAAAAAGGGCAGCAAGGTCTTGCAATATTTGCATCAAATATTCACAACTTTTTTAAAGTATACAAATTAGGGATGCCAGTTGAAAACCTGCTGATCGTAGATACATCACCATATATCAAACCACTTGCAAAACTGGTTGACGAATATGAATCATTCGGACTTGTTCTTCTGGACAGTCATAGAGTAAAAATCTATGTTGTTTCCTCAGGTAAAGTCGGATATCAAAAGGAAAAAGCCATTGATATTATTAACAAACATAAGAAAGGCGGGATGTCACAGGCGCGTTTCCAGAGACTAAGAAAGGGTGCGATTGATCATTTTCTTAAGGATATCTTAGAGGATGTTGAAAAATTGTTTTTAAAGGAAGAGGTAGTCAGAATTATTATTGCAGGTCCCGGTAATGCGAAAACAATGTTTAACAATATCCTCCCACCTCACATTAAGTCTAAAGTTATAGATATTATTGATATAGATTTTGACGAAGCGCAAGGCAGGCTTATTTCGAAGGCTAAGGAAATCGCCTTAGAGGATGAAAAAGAAACAAGCAAAAACAATATGAGTAGATTAATGGGTGAAATACTGAAAAACGGACTTGCAGTTCACGGTTTAAGAGAAACAATGGATGCCGTGATAAATGGTCAGGTAGAGTTGCTGTTTGTAAATAAAGGTTATCAAATAAGAGGCTGGATTTGTGAGAAATGCCAGATTGTTGATTCAGGTGTAAAAGATAAATGTCCGTATTGCGATAGCAAAACATCAGAGGTTGATGTTATAGAAGAGATCATTGAGTTTGCCCAAAGAACAGGCACAACAATTGAGTTTGTTGAAGATGATCTTAGATTGGCGAAACTTGGTGGTGTAGGTGGATTGCTGAGGTTTAAGACTTAAAACAGCTAACAACTACTTTATCAGCCTTTTCGTAATCGATGCCATTCTCTACATACTGGTGTGGCATCTAAGATCATGTTGCACGTATCCGGAAAGCAGGAATATCAGATATGATATCAGCTTCGATCTCTTCATACGACCTGGGATTTACTTGTTTTTGCATGATATTCCATAATACAAATAATGTAGATGCAACAGTAATAATTATATTCAACAACACGAGCCATAAAACGCCTTCCTGTGACAGGTTATTGAAATAGAATAGCAGCCATGACATTACGAATCCAGTCGCAGCTAAAACAATATATTTAACCATTGTAAGTAGTACTTTGAATTTTCCAGTGGTGGTCAGGGCTTTTGTAACATTATAATTCTTAAAATATTTTCCAATTTCCTTGAACAATGGGTCAGAACTAACATGTGGGATATTTTTATCCAGCAGGAATTGAATGATCCTGAAAAAGGTATATGGTGAAAAGGTATATTTGCAAAGAGGCATGAGTTTTTCTGCATCTTCAGGTAAACCCTGGGATTTGAGGTCCTTTTTCATCAGGTCTACGATCTCTCCTTTATAACTAGCTTCATCCTGGTAAGCAGCACAAACAAGTATAGACAACCATAGTAAATGTTCATGTTCACCACTTTGTATCATTTCACGACGCACTTTCTCTATCTTATGCATCGGAACGTCCATATCCATAAGGTCACCAACAGGATTTGATACCTTCATGATGGCAGCTATTTCTCCTGTTTTACCCTGTAAGAGCGTGATGAAAATGGGTTTTAACAAGGATAGTTCCCTGTTAGCTTTTTTATTTTTATATATGGTTATGACGGTTATTGATATTAAAAATAATAACAGCAGGGTCATCAGGTAAAGAGCTGTTATTGTCAATGAGAATATCATGGGTTGTTCAGATATGGTGAACATAGTGGATAAAGATTGTGTATTTGTATAGCTGGTTTCGATAACTCACTTTCCAAATCATTTGTTTTATAATTTGGAAAAACACAATCAACCGACATTATTCAATGTTTAGGAAAAAGATTTGTTCTCAAAATATACCTCTGGAAAGTGAGTGATAAAATGTCGATGCACATTTCAAAAATTCAAACCCCGCATAGCAATTAACCTATATCAAAGAAAACGGAGCATCAATTCCCGCCGTCCGGCGGCGTATTCCATTGCTGCCAAACCCATGACTCATTACCCAATAACCCAAACCTGCGATTCTCATATCTGCAAGTATGACACCGCTTAAAAACCATTTTATATTTCATATTCATGCCGTGGGAATGTGCCGCACGCGTGCTGTCGCGCCGTTTTTCTCATGAACTCGATAAACCAACCGCCTGTGCTAAACACGGCACAATTCCAAAATCCAGTGATTTCAACAATTATATTAGACGCATATTTACAGCTGATTAACGCAGATGCAACCTTAAATCAGCGTAAATCTGCGTGAATCAGCGTCTTAAAAATAACTGGAAAATGGGACAGTGCCGCTAAACACAAAGGTGTAAGACATGTACGATATTTTTAATGTCGTATCAATCACT
>DQIO01000287.1 GCA_020793555.1 Methanosarcinaceae archaeon
TTACTGTATTGTTATTACTGTTTTTGATTGCATAACTGGATTATGGAACTGTGCCTAGAAATACAAACAATTTTTAAAATTTGAAAACTCAAAAACTTAAAAATAAAAAAAGAAAAAGGTTTGTAAACAAACCTTCTTATGATGAAAATTTGCCGCCCTTTGCGTCAAGAAGAAGTGCAAATACAAGGAGTATCATGCTAAATAGAACAATTCCAACGCCTGATATCATTATTAGTAATGTTGCAACTGATTTGAACGGAATAAAGATAAGGCACATTACAAATCCTACAATACCAACGAGAAATGCAAGATAATATAACAAATATTCTGACTTTAATATGCTTTCCATGATTATCACCTATCTTCACATCACATAATAATTAAGTATCCATATAATTTCCCATTTAATCTTTGTGAATTGCAGTGGATTACAATGTTCAAAGCAAAAGACTATTATGTGTATATATAAGTTAATATATAAGTTTGAGTAATATCAAGGAGATACATCAGTGAACAAGGATATGCTTCTTTGGGATGAGACAATTTTTAAAAACGGAGAGGTGCTCGAACTTGATTATCTTCCTGAGTATTTTGCGCACCGTGACAATCAATTGCAGACATTAAAATACAGCCTGCGTCCTGCCATGCGCGGAATGCGGCCGATCAATTGTATATTGACTGGACCTCCCGGGACCGGAAAGACCACGGCTGTCTTGAAAGTGTTCGAGGAGATGAGAGAGCACACTGATGATATTATTTTTGTGAAGGTAAACTGTCAGATGGATTCGACACGCTTTGCCGTGGTTTCCGGAATATACAAAAAACTATTCAACGTTTCCCCTCCATCGTCAGGAGTATCGTTTCGCAAGCTCTTTGAGAAAGTCGCAGAATATCTTGTTGAGATTGAAAAGGTATTGGTTGTCGCACTGGATGATATCAATTACTTGTTCTATGAAGGTCATGCAGATGAAGTGATGTATTCACTCCTTCGTGCACATGAGGAGTATCCAGGCGTAAAGATAGGAATTATTACTATTGTCAGTGACACCGGAAAGATTTACCAGTTCGATCCGAAAGTAAGTTCTGTGTTCTTACCAGAGGAAATAGATTGTCCAAGGTATGATTACGGTGAACTGCAGGATATCATTTCAAATAGGGTCAAGTATGCATTTTTCCCTGATGTTGTTTCTGATGAAGTGCGGGATAGAATTGTTGATTACGTTGATCGTACAGGGGATTTGCGTGTTGGCGTTAACCTTCTCAAGCGTTCAGGATTGAATGCCGAGCGCCGTGCAAGCCGGACGGTCTCCGTGGAAGATGTTGAGAAGGCGTACGAGGCATCCAGATTGATGCATCTTTGCCGGAGTATCAAGTCACTCACATCTGATGAAAGAACATTACTTGGTTTAATCGCAAAAGGTGAGGATGCCCATACAGGAGAACTTTATAAGTCATTCCATGAGATTACAAAACTGGGTTACACACGGTTTTATGACATGGTGAACAAACTCAACACGGTTCAGTTCGTTGATGCCGATTTCTCAGGCAAGGGTATGCGCGGGCGCACACGTATTATAAAACCAAGATATGAGCCGCAAGACATACTGAAGTGTCTTGAGTGATTATTTTTTTAATATCCTGACAAATTGTCAGAATTGTAATACAATTTTAAGAAAAAAAAATGGGCGCAGTAAACACTGCGCCTGTTAGATTTTGTTTTTTGCAGTGATTACATCATTCCAGGGGGCATTCCGCCCATGCCACCCATACCGCCCATGCCGCCACCCATTGCTTCAGGAGGCATTGCTGGTGCGCTGGTGGATGCGATGATATCATCGATCCTGAGGATCATTACTGCGGATTCGGCTGCTGCGTTGATTGCCTGTGTTTTGACTCTGAGAGGCTCTACAACTCCTTCTTCCCACATGTCAATGACTTCGCCGGTGTAGACATTAAGACCTGCTGTCTTTACGCCTTTTTCGTGGTGTGAACGAAGTTCCATAAGCATGTCGATCGGGTCAAGACCTGCGTTTTCTGCAAGTGTTCTTGGCACAACTTCAAGTGCTTCTGCGAATGCTTTGACTGCCAACTGTTCTCTGCCGCTCAGTGTTGCCGCATATTCCTGAAGTCTCAGTGCAACTTCAACTTCCGGTGAGCCGCCGCCTGCAACGAGTTTCTCGTCTTCTATTGCAACACCCACAACACGCAGTGCATCTTCGAGACCTCTTTCGATATTGTCGAGTACATGTTCTGTACCTCCGCGAAGAAGGATTGATACTGCTTTTGGATTGTCACAGCCTGTGACGAATGTCATGTTGTCGCCGCCGATCTTTCGCTCATCAACGAGTTTTGCAGTGCCAAGGTCACTGTCTGCGATCTCGTCAAAGTTTGTGATAAGGCTTGCACCTGTTGCTCTTGCGAGTTTCTCCATGTCACTCTTTTTTACACGTCTGATCGCAAAGATTCCTGCTTTTGCAAGGAAGTGCTGTGCCATGTCGTCAATGCCTTTCTGGCAGAATACAACGTTTGCGCCGCTGTTTACAACCTTGCCAACAAGGTCTTTTAGCATCTTCTCTTCCTGGTCAAGGAATGATTGTAACTGGTCAGGGGATGTAATTGAGATCTCAGCATCCACTTCTGTCTCTTTGAGTTCGATAGCAGAGTTGATGAGTGCGATTTTTGCATTCTCGATCTTGTTTGGCATGTTTGTGTGTACACGCTCTTTATCGATGATCATACCCTCAATGAGTTCTGACTCCTCCATGCGGGCACCAGTCTTTTTCTCGACTTTGATGTTATCCATCTCAACAGTGTTGCCGTCGTCTCCTTTGTCGACAATACTGGTAACTGCTGATACTGCAATTTTGGAAAGCACATCCTTTGATGATTCTGCGCCTTTCCCCGTCATTGCGGTTCCTGCGATGTTGATGAGAAGTTCACGATCATCAACTGTAACACTTTTTGCGATGTCATCAAGTATCTCTGCTGCCTTGTCGGCTGCCATTCTGTATCCTGATGCGATAAGTGTTGGATGTACGTCCATCTCAATGAGTTCTTCTGCTTTTTTAAGAAGTTCCCCGGCAACTACAGCAGCAGTTGTTGTACCGTCTCCAACCTCGCTGTCCTGTGTCTTTGCGACTTCGACGATCATCTTTGCTGCAGGGTGTTCAATATCCATTTCTCTTAAAATGGTTGCACCGTCATTGGTGATTACTACATCGCCCATTCCGTCAACAAGCATTTTGTCCATTCCTTTTGGACCAAGTGTTGTTCTTACAGCTTCTGCAACGGCTTTTGCAGCCATTATGTTATTGCTCTGTGCTTCTCTGCCTTTTGATCTTTGACTTCCTTCTCTCATAATGAAAATTGGCTGTCCAGCCATTTGTCCTGCCATATATTTAAGCCTCCAATTAAGTAATAGATTAAGATTATAGGGAACCTGTAAATTCAGGCCTTAGGTCATTTTAGATGTTTGTAGTTCTATATAACCGTTGTGCCCTGTAATGAGTGTCAAGCACGTCTTATATTCAAAAAAAAATAGTGGGAAAATCCACTGTAATCTAAGGCGGTTAGCAAATTATGTACTAAAAAATATATGCTGTAAAAAAAGATTAAAAAAGAGTGTGTGAGTGTTAACTCACTTTACGATCGCTTTTGGCGAACGTTTCATATATCTTCTTTTAGCACCAGCAGATGTGTATCTCTGCATAGGTCCCGAATGTGCTTTTTCTGCTGCTTTATTCTCGACCTTGATCGTTCTGCCTTTTCGTCCTTTGATCTTTACCCATTCAATGCTGCCGGTTTTGCCCATGATAAATCCTCATTGTATAATTTGAATAATTTAATTTGTAAATGTTTGTAAATATTATGACTATATTGTCTGTTGAGTTTGCTCTAAAATGTGATGCTCATTATTAAACCTTGCGGGAATTTTGCAACCACGCTTATATAAGCCAATACGAATATTGCAGGTACAAAGTTATTAGATATGGCTACAAAAATACACAAGAGGTGTCCAACATTACAAAATCATCCATAGAAACGCAATTGTTTAAAACCAAAAATAAACTTGAGGGCATGCTTGCTTATCCGGATGAAGAATTGATCGACATCATTAAAGAGGTAGGATTCGAATGCGACCTCTGTGGACGCTGCTGCACGAATGAATTTAATGACCATGTATTTCTGCTGGACAAGGACACGGCTTGGCTTAAAAAGATCGACCCATCAGTGATCGTGCCAGCACCATATTATGAGTTTTGCGACCAAAACGGCAGGTTCTATGTGTCAGGCTATGCGTTAAAAACCAAGCCGGATGGTTCATGCACATTCCTGACAAATGGTCGCTGCGAGATATACGCTTCTCGCCCGAGCATTTGTAGGTTGTATCCATATATGTTACATTATGAAGCCGATGAGGATGGCAATCTTGAGTGGCGCCAGATAGGCGGTTTGAATGAACACGGGAACTATCATACAGACATCGATGACGATGAGTGCAAGCAGATAGCGTCGGACATCAAAGAGTACGAGGCCGGATATCTCAACCAGAAGATCGCATTTTTAAGTGCGGTCGATGAACATTTCAAGAAGAAGAAGAAGCTGAGGCATGTTCAGGGGGCATATGATCGTGAGATGAGGCGGTTCAAAAAAGGCGGGGAGATCGAGGTGCTTGTGTTCTTTGATGGGAATTTTGAGAGTGTGAAGTTGACGCGAGGTTCAGATTAAATGAATGTTAGTTTCCGCGCAAGAGCGCGGCGCATTGCGACATCATCAAAAAAATAGATGTACTAAATAAGTGTAAATACATTGATTTTTAATCCATGTGTGAATCAAAAACATTGATTTTCAACCCATGTGTAAATTAAAAATATCCAATTTTAACCACGTGTGAATCAAAAACATCGAATTTTAACCCACGTGTTAACCAAAAATATTGATTTCAACCCACATGTGAATCAAAAACATCGAATTTTAACCCACGTGTGAATCAAAAACATTGATTTTAAACCCACGTGTGAACCAAAAATATTGAATTTCAACCCACGTGTGAATCAAAAATATCGAATTTTAACCCACGTGTGAACTAAAAACTTAAATATTTAACCCACATTGAATATATTATGCAGAAAAGTGAAATAATAGAAATTCTCTCAGACTGGAATTTTTGGGTTAAAGAAGTGGATACAGGGATAACAAGAGAGGAATACTTGGATACCCTTGTTGACCTCATAACAAACACAAACCAGATAATATGTATAGCGGGAATCAGGCGAAGCGGAAAGTCCACCATCATAAAACAGATAGCAAAACAATTGATAGAACAGCAAAAGGCTGACACCCTGATTGTAAACTTTGAAGATGAACGTTTTCGGCAAAGAGACCTTGAACTATTGATCGATATCTATAGCACATATCGTGAAAAAGTGAAACCAAAAAGCACCCCGTTCATATTTTTAGACGAGATACAGACCATCCCTGAATGGGAACGTTTTGCAAGGGGTGTGCATGAACGGGGTGAAGCAAAGATAATTGTATCAGGCTCATCGTCAAAATTACTAAGTGCAGAACTTGCTACACTTTTGACTGGTAGGCACATTATGTTTTTTGTGCAGCCACTCTCATTCAAAGAATTCCTGACATTTAATGAAATGCCTGTAGAAAATGAGATTGAAATACTTGCACACAGGATAGAAATAAAACAATTGCTTGATGAGTTCAGGGAATACGGCGGTTTTCCTGAAGTGGTGCAATCCTCGGATAAACAGAGAATTCTTCTGAGTTATTTTGAAACTCTGATTGTCAAAGATGTCATCGAGAGGTTCAACATACGTGAAAGAGAAAAGATCAGAACAATTGCAAAATTCTACCTCACAAACATATCATCTCCAATCAGTTTCAATAAAATATCGGGTTTTCTTAACATACCCCTAACAACGGTAGAACGATTCTCTAATCATCTTGAAACAGCAAATGTTGTATTTTTCCTCAAGAAGTTCTCATTTTCATTCAAAGAACAGGAAAAAGCACAGAGAAAAATATATTCGGCAGATGTTGGAATGTCGAATGCTATTGGTTTCAGGTTCTCGGAGAATCTGGGGAAGATCATGGAAAACATCGTAGCAGTAGAATTGAAAAAAAGGCAATCGTTTAACCCACGAATCGAGATATATTATTGGAAAGATTACCAGCAAAGAGAAGTTGATTTTGTTGTAAAGGAAGGGTTGGATGTTGTACAATTGATTCAGGTCTGCCACGACGTTACCAATTTTGAGACGAAGGAAAGAGAAATTAGATCACTGGTGCGGGCTATGAAGGAATTTAAGTTAACGGAAGGACTCATAATCACAGACGATTTCGAAGGTGAAGAAGAAGTAAAAGAATTTAAAATTGAATACATTCCAATGTGGAAATGGTTGTTGTTAGAGTGACTGGAAATGATGTAAATCAGTCTCAATTTCCCATTTCATTCCCAAACTCCTGTCAATTTCCCATCAAGCGCCATCCTGCCAAGAGTTCGTTTAACATCCCTGCCAACCTTTGAAGGTACCACATCTGCATACGGAGTATCCGGCAGTGGTGTAAGATAGTGCGCACGCACACTGCCGCCTTTTTTTGAAATCCATTTTATTAGTTTTAAACTGTCCTGCTGGTCTTGATCAGTTTCGTCAGGGTAGCCGAAGATAAAATCAACATTTGGCGTTATCCCGTGGCTTGTGCATCGCTCAACTGCCGTGATAACATCATCAACGGTGTGTCCTCTATGCATTTCCTTAAGCATTCTGTCACTGCCGGACTGCGCGCCGAGGCTGAGTGTTTCGTTGGTGCAGTACCGGATTATCAGCTCCAGCGTCTCATCAGTGACAAATTCAGGGCGCACTTCAGATGGGAACGTGCCAAAATATATTTTCTTACCTTCCATTTTGTGAAGTGTTGAGAGCAGTTTCTCAACCTTGTCAAAACGAGGGTGTATTCCATCACCACCATAAGCAAAAGCGTTCGAGGACGTAAACCTCAGGTCACTGTAATGTTTTGCACACCCCACTATCGAATCGATACTCCTGTGCCGCATCTTGTTTCCAAAAAGTCGAGGGGTCTGGCAGTATTTGCAACTCCACGGACATCCCCTGCTAATTTCAATGGGAGCAAGAAGTGTTTTCGGGTCAAAACATGGATAGTTGTTCAGGTCAACGTGGTCACGTTTGCCTGTAAACACCACATTGCCGCCCGGATCTTTGTATGCGATTCCCTTAACCCTATTTACATCTCCGCCCGATTCGAGAGTTCTTAACAGATAGGAGAGTGTTTCCTCACCCTCTCCTATCACCACGTAATCGAAATACTCAAGTGTCAACTCAGGTGCGCCTGATGGATGGGGGCCGCCTGCTATGAATATCGAATCTGTAGTTGCGTTGTCCACTTCCTGAAAAACAGACTCTGCCTGTTTTGTAACGAAACTGTACAGCATAATCCCGTCTTTCGGTTCTTTCACAAGAGATGCTTTCGGAACCAGAGGGGCAAGTGCAGCAAAGCTGTACGAGTTTTTCTTGTTCCATCGAAAATAGGTATTCATCTCGTCTCCTGTGTGAATGTCTGCCTGTTTCACTCGTCCATAAATTTACTGTATTATTGTGAATGGAACAAGTGTGAAACAAAGTAATCCCAGCACGAATGTAAGTACTCCTATTGCCATCCGATTGTTGTCGAGTGCAATATCATCATCGAGAGGTGTGGGATGCCCTGCTGCTGCAAAGAGTGAAAGGAACAATGCCCAAAATACCCATATGAATCCGCTCTGTTTCATGGCAAATGTCACATAGATGCCGATCATGAGTAATACGTATGGCATGATCGAGGAAACATATTTCGCTTTTTCACCCATCATTGCCCTAAGGACATGACCGCCATCAAGCTGCCCGGATGGCAGGAGATTCAACAGGGTGACCAGCATTCCAACCCATCCTGCAAATGCAACCGGATGGATGAAATCGCCAACCGAGCCTACAAGGTTTACGAGCATCTCAAAAAGGGGTGGGTTCTGCAATTCTATCATCGCCATATATTGTGAGGGTGCTACTGCCGGAAGATTGAGTCCTATTACCGTGACAAATATCGATGCAACCAGCCCGACAAGCGGACCTGTAACACCCACGTCGAACAACGCTTTCCTGCTCGGTATCGGCCCCCTGTGTTTGATGATCGCTCCCAGTGTCCCGATCCAAAATGTTGGGAATGGTATGAAATATGGAAGTGATGTGCGCATTCCGTGCATCCTTGCTGCAATGTAGTGTCCCATCTCATGGGAACCCAACACTGTCATGATGGCGATTGTAAACGGCAAACCCTGTGTGAATTGTGATGGATTGGCAGCAAGATCAACACCAAACATTCTAGCACCTGCAATCATGGTGGTAAAGATCGTAGCGATCACAAGCACGGCATTGATCCACACACGTTCTGGTTTTTCAACAAATGGGGATGCGATTAGTATGTGTTCTCCAAGTTCGTACTTGATGGCGAATTGGTATCCCATTTCTGCAAATGGGATCCACAATTTTTGGTAAATTACTTTCTGGTCTTCATTTGGTATGCCGTAAAAGAACAATGTTCCGTCATCTGATGCTACGTCGTATATTTGAAAAACGGATTCGATCTGGTCGTACAACTCATCGAACTTTTCATCCGTCAGTGCAATTTTGTCAGTGTCAGTGGGTGTTGCACCGTCCTGCACTTCTTTCGGTATATTTTCTGGCATTGTTTTTAGGTCCATTTAGTGTTAGTCAAGTATTTCGACATATCCGGTCTGGCTGTCGATCTTCACTAACGTGTCATTTTTTAGTACTTCATAGGGGTCGATTTCCATTCTGTCCACAAGCGGGATGTCGGATATGATCGCACCGACAGCCACGATGGGCTCGGATTCTATATTTATCATTGCAGATGGTGCGACTCCGTTCTTGCTTAACTGGTAGAGTACATACGAGCCAACAGTCGAACCTTTGCCATGTGGGAATACCAGCACCATGTCTTTGATGGATTTTCCGTATAGGTCATGCTCCTGCTCGACAACGATTCCAGTTTTTGGGTCAACGTTGCCAAGAAATGAGATGGCATCATGGGATATAAGCACCCTGCCCTGTGCAACACCTCTTGAGATGCTGCGACATCCGATCTTCTTTGTTCCCATTTGTATCATGCTCCTGTTGTTTTCAGTGCTTCCTTGATGCAGTCTTCAATACTGCCGAATCTTGCAGGCACTTTGCACATGCTCGGGACATAGGACAATGCTTTACCGGAGTTTACCATCATGAGATTGTAATTTTCACTTGCCGGGGACACAACCATGCATGTGTCGCATACCACAAGTGCGCCGCTTTTCTCGATCTTATCAACGAACTGCGGGTAGCGTTCTGCCATTTCGCGTGATGTGCATACCCATACATCCTTCTCGACCTGTTTACCATCAAGCAGCCGTGCGATATGTGCGAGTTCATCAGCAGAACAGTGCGGGCAGCCGAAAGCAACCATGTCTACATCGGTTTGTGCTGTGTTGTCAGGTACTTTGTCGTAAACCTCACGGATCTGGCTTTCTTCGATAATGATGTTTTCATCAGTTTTCCCGTATTTCATTTTGCGTGCATCGGGTGTGACGCCATCCACGTGATATAGGGCAACTGCGCCGGATGCTGCCATTGCAGCACCAAGTGCTTTTAGTTCGTCCCCTTCGGGCTCGTTTTGCAGGAATAACAATGGAACCCTGCTACCGACAGTTTTGCCTGCAAGGTATCCGAGTGCAGCGTAATCTGCGCCGTTGAGGTCGCATTCGACAGTTATGGAAATGGTGGGGTCGCGGTTCTCATCCAGATGATAGCCAAAGTTCGCGGTCTTTCCGATAAGTGCGGATGACAGTGCTGATGGTCCGCCTTCCCTGTTCGTGCGTGCGCCAAGCACTGAATTTGCATAGGATACTGCGGAAGATTCGCTCCATGCTACATGGTCGCCGTAGACGAGTGTGAAGTTATCAAGATAGTAAGGTGTGCATGTGCATTTTGAGGTTACGCCGAGTTTTTCATATGCTTTGATAATCTCTTGCTGTTTTTGTGCGAATTGTGGGGATATTCCCATTTCGTCCCACAGTTTTAGGTCCATTCCGGCAGGATTCAGGATCGATGGCACTTTGACCTTTCCTTCGAGGTCCGATATCCATTCAAGTCCGGCATCTCCTATGGTTTTGTAGGATACGCCTGCGATCTGTGCGCTTTTGATGGGGATTAGGCGGTCTGCACCGTAGATGTCACCGAGTGCGACCAGTATTTCGATCGCTTTTTGGAGTGTTTCTCCGTCTTCACCGTTGAGTGTCCGCTCTTCTTCTTTTGTGAGATGCATGTTAAATGTTCTCCCCCTACTCTTGTGGCATTTTTGCACGTTCGAAGTCTTCGACATTTACAAGGACTTTGGTGGCATCGATACCGACCTTTGTGGAGGTGCCATCGGGTGCGCCTCTTGGGTCAAGTGAACTTCCGCGCACGCCTGGGATTATCATGATATCTGAATCGCCTTTTACACGTGTGGCGATTGCGAATTCGACATCGTTGGGGTTGAAGATGTCGATATCTTCATCCACGACTACGATGTGTTTGAGGCTTGTGTGTGCGGCAAAGGCTGCCATGATGGCGTTCTTGCCGTCGCCTTCGGTTTGTTTATCGATCTGCACGACGGCATGTAGATAGCAGCATCCGCCTTCTGTGAGGACGACGTTTTTGACTGTTGTGACCTCGCCGACTGCGTTGTATATCTTTGGCTCATACGGCACCCCCATCATGAGCAGGTGTTCGGCACCTGCCGGCAGTATTCCATGATAGATGGGGTCTTTGCGGTGCATTATTTTTGTGATATGGATGACCGGCTCTTTGCGTACATGGTCGTATGTTCCTGTGATGTCCACGAATGGTCCTTCGTCTGCGACTTCGGTTGGGTCGATGTATCCTTCAAGCACGATCTCCGCATGCGGTACTTTGATGCCATTGTCGCACTCGAACAGTTCTACAGGACTGCCGCGAAGTGCGGCTGCGTATTCGAATTCCTTGCCAACTGGCACGCGGGTGGTTGTTGCGAATGTGATGGTGGGGTCAGCGCCAAGTACGATGGCAACCGGCAGTTGTTCACCCTTTGAGGCTGCGTTTTTGTGAAGCAGGTATGTGTGTCGTGGCGGTACGAGTCGTGCAGCGAGTTTGTCTTTTCCAATGACCATGAGCCTGTGGATGGATGCGTTCATGGTGCCGTCATATTCTGATACCACTATGCCTGCTGTGATGTATGCGCTACCGTCACGCTCGAAGTGTTTCATTATCGGGAGTTTGGTGAGGTCTACCTCGGTCTCTATTACTTCTTTTGTGGGTGAATCCGATACGATCTTTGTCTCACCGTCCGGCGAGACATTGGCAAGTCGTTCGATTATTCCGTTTTTTGGAACACCGAATATGGCTGCAAGTTCATCTCGTGATCCGAGCAGGTTCATGACTGCTTTTTTTCCGTCAACATCATGGAACAGGATAGGTGCGCCTTTTTCTTTCGCTATTCTTGGCGCTTCGAATTTTGAGGATACGGGATGGGTTATTTCGATAAGTTTGCCTGTAGATTTGAGTTGGTCAATGAAGTTTCTAAAGCTCATGGTATCTTTTATAGAAAAGGTGTGAGGTGATAAATATTTGTTGTTGTGTGTGATGTTAGGGAAAACTCATAACTTTTACATGAGTTCTAACAATTGCTATAAACAATGATATAAAATAAATAACATTTATATGTATTCAAACGTTGGATGTATTATGGTCTATAGTAATAAAATTGAAGTCAACTATCGCACTTTAAAGAAAAAAGCAAAGAATAGAAACAATTTTCGTACATTTGCTTTTGTAAGTTTTGCTGTTTTTTTTATATCCTATATTTTAATAATTTCTTACGCAGAAAAAATGAGCATACAAATTACTTATTTCCTAATTGCAATTGCAGTTGGAAGTATAATTTCATTTTTATATTACAATAATAAATTAAACTCTACTAATTTTTCCTTAAAAGAATGGATTATTTATGATGCTCAAAACTTAAATAATTCTATCCGCGATATGGATATCGAATCAATAAACAAAAGGGTTTACGATTTATCAAAAAATTTTGCAAATTATGACGAATCCCAGCGTGATGATTTATATTTTAACAAAAGTTCAAGAAAGTCAAAAGAAATATTGGACTACATAACGAACTACATATTTCCAACATCAGTTCAAAAGGGTTTAGATGGGGGATATGTTCTATATACTGAAGAAGGCAGTGGTAATTTAGAAAAAATTATCACCAATTTAGACAACCTAACTTTAAGCATAATTGATGAAAATTTACTGGACTATGAATTTGATGAAAAAGGATTGTTTTATAAAAAAATAGATATCAACTCTATAAAAACAGTTGGACTCATTGATAAAAATATAAATGCTTTTAAAAGTACTTATGAAAATAAAAATTCATATCATTATATAATAAATTCATTAGTAATAGCAATTATTATATATATCTTGAATATATATTTCGATGTATTATCAATTAAAGACATATTGTATATCGCATTAACGGCAGCAGTGGGAGTGGGGTATGCAAAATCTAAAAATTAATAAATTACACTTAAAGCATTTACAAATAATAGATTTTTCAATTTCATAATTGATTCAAAAAATTAATTCGAAAAACCAACTGTTATTACTGATACCTTTCAGTGCATATCACCATTTACTGATAACTTTCTACTCTCATCATAAAATACGAGTGCTCACATGTAGACCGATGATGGACTATGCCGCTGTTTCCTCAACCACAAGAACCTCTTCCGGTGGTGGTGTGTATGTGGTAGTCTCTGGATTTGCGCCGCCTGTGTCGGTGCAGCCTGCTCCGAGGATCATGAGGGTGAGGATTGCGGTGGTTATGATGATGGTTTTGGTGGATGGCATAAAAATTGAACTGTGGTGAGAATATTTAAGGATTGTTGTTTCACATCAAACTGTGCATCCAGAATCATATAATGATTAATTTGAAACAAATACCATTGCCGTAGGCAGCATATTTCCACACTATTGATCATGAAAAGAATCGAAGACAAGAATGACACAAGAACAAAGGATTTGTTGTATTCGATCTGACTGATTTTTGGGGAGCATAATACCCATGGCATGGGCGCTGAAAATTAGAGTAGTTTAACAAAATCTTCAATTGGTATATCTACGTCGCGTAGTAATTTTCGAAGTAGTCCTTTTCCCAATACTCTATGATTAGGGACGGTAATTGGTTTTTTAAACATATTAGATGTATGTTTCATTCTAATATGGCTGCCAGTCTGCCTCATTTGTACATATCCGAGTTTTTCGAATACTTTAACCGCATCCTTGCCAGATATGACTGGCAATTTCATACTTCTACCGCCACCGTATGAAAACTAAATTCCTGAATGCTTGCAATTTCAGATATGGTATCTTCTTCTTCCTCTTCGAGACACATTTCCATAACTTCACGGATATTTTTCAGTGCTTCATCGAGGGTTTCACCTTGTGTATAGCATCCTTTCAAAAGCGGACATTCTACTACAAAAAAGCCATCCTCATCCTTCTCTACTATAACCGGCAGATGCATTTTTGTATGTATTCTCATTGTAATCATGTTTTAAATGCAAGATGATAATTTAAACATATCGGAAGATCATAGATCAACCATTGATATGCAGAACAATAACTGAAGTGTGCGGTGGTTCAACCCATGCAGAAACATTACTATGAAAAAAACAAAGCGTCAGTGAAATTTGATGTGCAGTTATACGACGATTCTACAATACAGGTTTTGTTAAACCGGTTTTGTCCACATACCATGTTTATTCAACATGTTCAGGTGTAGATTCAGCCGCCGCCGTTCCCTCAACCACAGGAACCTCTTCTGGTGGTGGTGTGTATGTGGTGGTCTCAGGGTTTGCGCCGCCTGTGTCGGTGCATCCTGCTCCAAGGATCATGAGGGTGAGGATTGCGGTGGTTATGATGATGGTTTTGGTGGATTGCATGAAAATTTAACAGTGGTGAGAATATTTAAGGATTGTTGTTTCACATCAAACTGTGCATCCAGAATCATATAATGATTAATTTGAAACAAATACCATTGCCGTAGGCAGCATATTTCCACACTATTGATCATGAAAAGAATCGAAGACAAGAATGACACAAGAACAAAGGATTTGTTGTATTCGATCTGACTGATTTTTGGGGAGCATAATACCCATGGCATGGGCGCTGAAAATTAGAGTAGTTTAACAAAATCTTCAATTGGTATGGCACAGTTCCATAATCCAGTTATGCAATCAAAAACAGTAATAACAATACAGTAA
>DQIO01000286.1:0-10167 GCA_020793555.1 Methanosarcinaceae archaeon
TGTATTTGTAATGGTTGATGAAGTTTTGACAGGTGAGTTTATGCGGAAATTTCCATATTAAACTCAATGATGACTTATCAAACCACTTCTGCATAGCGTTTTCTGATAATGCCCCATCACATCGACCTATGATATTCAAGAGGAGATATTCACCAACCGACAGTCCTTCGATTTTCTTTTTGTTGGTGTGTTTGTTTACGATGTTAATGAAGTTCAAGTCCTCGGATATGGAAAGGAGTGCTGCTGTTTTTCCGTATTGGAATGATTTTAGTTTTAGGTTTGGCAATTCTTCTGCTTTTTCTTTCAGTTCCACTATTTTTTCTGCAGTTCCAAGATACTTTTGCCATATTTGTTTTGGTTTCCCGTCAACTCTTGCCATTTCAACGGCATACCAGTAGATATGGCCTTTGAGCTTCTTCTTTTTCAGTGAAACCATGACTATAAATTAGGCCATACATATATAAATAGTTTTCGATTTTATATGGTATCAACAGAGCTATTATGATGATTATTATTGATAGGCCATACACGGTTGAAATTGCAACAAACCCGACTGCTAATGGTTTTTTACAAAATCAGAGGTAAATTCGCGTTTCTTTGAAAGTCAAGTCAGACACATTGTTTTGAGGATGTATCGGTACCGAACGTTTTCATTGGGAACTACAGGACGATATCTCACCTGCAATATCATCTATCATGATGTCGCAAACCTGATCATATTCCCATGCTTGCCCAAGCGCCCACATTAGTTTAACAAGCGCAACTTCAGGTAGCATATCTTCCCCTTCAATAGCACCGGCTTTCAGGATATCCCTGCCTGTATCGTAAACCCTGTCACACACCCTGCCATTGATACACTGCGATGTCATGATAACCGGTATTTTCGCCTGGCGCGCTTTCTCGATTGCCGGCACCCAATCAGCCGATACGTGACCAAGCCCTGTGCCTTCAATAACAATTCCACGATAACCTGCATCAATGAAATATGATAATATGTCCGGGCTTGCTCCGGGCGTGAACTTTACAAGCGCGCATTTTGGTTCAAATCCTTCACGTAACTTTAACTCACGGCTGCCGCGCTTGATGTAATCGCCGGTTGATTCGATCTTGCGCGCGGCATAATCAACAGACCCTATGGGTTCTGCATTTATGGACTTAAATGCATCCCTTCTTGAAGTATGCATTTTCCGTACCTTTGTACCGCGATGGATCAAGCAGTAGTCATCAGAAGCCGTACCATGCATAACTACACACACTTCTGCAATATCGCTGACAGCCACTTCGGCTGCACATATCGCATTCATGGCATTGTCACTACTTGGCCTGTCCGCGCTTCGCTGGGAACCGACAAAGACGATCGGTACAGGTGTCTCAATCATAAATGACAGCGCAGCAGCGGAGTACATCATGGTATCCGTGCCATGTGCTACTATAATTCCTTTTGCACCGCTGTCGATCTCTTCGGCAACTGCACGGGCAAGTTCTACCCAGTACTCAGCCTTCATGTTCTCGGACAGTATATTATAGACCACTCTTCCGCTAAAGTCGGCAATCTCAGTCAGTTCAGGTATTGTGTTTAAAATGTCGTCTGCCGAGAACTGTGCACTCACTGCACCTGTCCTGTAATCGATTTTACTGGCAATCGTGCCGCCGGTTGATAGAATGGTAACTTTTGGGACTTTGCCACCTTTCTTTTGCGCTTTCTTCTCTCCTGATTTTTGGGGGGTCGAAGCAGCATCCTGCTTTTTCGCAATTACAGTCACTTTTGAATTTTCTGGACTGAAACCTGCATTATACCCACTATCCATTTTTAGTACGATATGATTGGTTGTACTTGGCATCACAATGCCCTCATACACCCTGCCGTCTTTATCGATTTGCACCCTGTCGCCTTGTTCAAAATCCATGATGATCATTTTCCGTTTTATTAATTATTGCCTACTGCTTGCTTATGCACTCGCCAACGACTCCAAGCAAGTTGCTTATCGAGTCGTCGATACGTTTGTTCAAACTCTTGAGTTCCTGCTCGTCTTCACCCAGTTTAGCCATGTTGCTATTTAGGGATCTGCGTACCTCATCGGGCGCAGGTCCGCCTGTGACGTTTCGTTTTTTGATATTTGATCTGGGGTCAAGTGCTTCACATATCATTTCTTTAGTTAATCCGCGCCCGCTCAGGCTCTCCCCGATAATATTATGCGCCACTGCATCGATTTCGCCAAGTGTGGGTTCACCCTTTCCGCGCGATAGCACGCCTACAATCTGGTGAGCTGTCCTGAATGGTACGCCTGATGCTCTTACCAGTGTATCTGCAAGTTCGGTCGCGGTCGTAAAACCTATAACAGACTGTATTGCCATTATATCTGTTTTGACTTTCATGGTTCCGACCATACCTGCCATGATGCGAACGGCAGCCCGTGTTGTTTCAATTGAGCGCCAGATGTTTGGTGTGGCTTCCTGTAAGTCGCGGTTGTAACTGAGAGGCAGTGATTTGCAGATTGAAAGAAGCGACATAAGTGAGCCGATCGCAACACCGCTTTTCCCTCTTATAAGTTCGGCAGTGTCTGGATTTTTCTTCTGGGGCATAATGGATGAGGTGGATGCGTACATATCATCCAGTTCAAGAAAATCGAATTCGGATGTTGACCACAGTACTATTTCCTCTGCCATTTTGCTAAGGTTTATCATGATATTTGCAAGCACGCTCGC
Source organism: Methanosarcinaceae archaeon (assembly GCA_020793555.1). Classification (GTDB taxonomy): domain Archaea; phylum Halobacteriota; class Methanosarcinia; order Methanosarcinales; family Methanosarcinaceae; genus Methanovorans. The sequence goes on from DQIO01000286.1 coordinate 2,707, forward strand.
GGATTCGATCAGGAAATCGCGACTGCTTACAGCATCCATTGAGTTTTCCACAAGTTCGTAAAACCCAAGTAGCTTCTGCGTTCGCGTGCGGTCTATGTTAAAACCGGTTGATGCGAATGCTGCTGCACCGAGCGGACTCAGGTTCACACGCGAGATGGCACTCTTTGTGCGATCAAAATCGCGCCCGAATGCGTTTGCATGAGCAATAAGATGATGTGCAAAGGTTGTTGGCTGGGCATGTTGGAGATGTGTGAAACCTGGCATGAGCGTGTCGATGTTCTTGTCTGCTGTGTTGTACAATGAACTGCGAAGGAGTGTAAGATCACCCATTAATCCAAGGAGTTCGTCCCGAAGCACAAGTCGGATACATGTTGCGACCTCATCATTTCGTGAGCGTCCCGAGTGCATCCTGCCGCCGACATCTTCGCCTACGATGTCGATGAGTTTTGATTCGAGTGATATGTGTATGTCTTCATAGGTGTGGTCGAGTTCTTCGATCCCGCCTTCTTTTATTTTCAGGAGTCCTTCAAGTATGCTTGCACAATCGCTTTCCTTGATTATACCTTGCTCTTTTAGCATGATTGTGTGCGCCATATCTACGGCGATGTCTGCTTCAAATATCCATTTATCAGCATCCATTGATGATGTGAAATTGGTAATCTCCTCATCGGGCGCGGTTGCAAGCCGACCTCTTCGCAAAATATCGCTGCTCATGGTTCCTTATCCCTATAAAATCTGTTTTAGGTTTGTTGTTATTAATGTGTAATCTAAATCTGTAGCGTGGTATGGTGTAAATACTTAAAAACAAATCGGTTTTTGAGAATGGAACAAAGCAAAATAGCATCATTATTAAATAATATCACTGCAATATTATATGGTGGGAGATATAGTTAATAATCGGTTAAATTTTAACTGATATATGAATTATTTGTATTACCTGCATTCTGAAAGGTGACAGGTATTCAATTTTAAAGGGGAATGTGTTTTGCAATGAACAAAAACAAAATATACAACTGTATTAAGATGTGAATAATTTATAATTTTGTTTCAATTTGACTTACATTTAGCTATATTTCAATAAAATCTGAGAATAGGTGATTGAAATTAAGAAAATATTAGTGATAGTAGCAGTAGCTTTGATGTTTGTGATAGCAAGTTCAGCAGTAGCAATGGCTAAACAAGAAGAAATCAAACAAGAAAAGATAACGGACACATTTAAGCTAAAACAGGGATACCGCCTGCATTTTGCTGCGATCGATGTAGATTCTATGAAAGTCTGGATGGAATTGACCCGTGCTAATGGCGATGTTGTTGATAATGGCGTGTTCCAAAACAGAGATTATTTTAGTATGCACGATGATGGGACGTTAATCGTAGAAGCAACAAAATTAACTGTGTTCCATGGAATATTGACTGATCTTGTTAAGATAGATGACCTTGTTCAATACAACAAGAACACAGGAAATCCGATACTGACTGTGGATAAAGTAATACTTGCCCTCCAGTACTAACCTAAAAAAACCGTGCATGATTAACTGTTTGCGGTTGAATTCGATAGCATTATCATCTACAAAAATGCTGTCAGTTCAACCATCTCATCTTTTTTAATTTTCATGCGCTGTCACCTTCGAACATAACCACCAATCTCTTAAAGAATTGAGTATCTGCTACGCTCGCAAGATGTCCAAGTTACATAGATACAAAGTGTTGTGTAAATTCAATTCTCTGTTGTTTCACTTATGCATACTAAATAAAATTCAAGATCATCCACAGATAACTTTATCTAAAAGCATTCACATCATTTTATTTACTGATTAAATTGTCAGGTGGAGGCCGTAATGTCAATTATCAACAAGTCAAACGTTGCGATGGCACACCCAGCTTCGCCATCTGCATCCTGTTTAAAGGACGGCTGAATAGTTACAAAATTTTTAGATAATCTTGTCAAAATCATCCAATTCAAATAATAAAAATCCGTTCTGCTTTGCAAACTTTTCTGCTATATGTGTGAAACCGGATTTTGATATTACAGCAAAATGTTCTTTTCTTTCTTTATTGTACCAATCAACAAATTGAGATTTCTTTTGCAGATTCTCTAAAACGCTAACATCTGTCTTTTTATTCTTCCATTTGCATTCGCAAAACAAGATGTCTTTTGTGTTCTCGTTTAAAGCAACAATATCTATCTCATAGACATTTTTCCCTTTCTCTCCTCTAAATTTGCCCCACTGTCTTCCAATCTTTCCAAAAACAAAAGGAAGTTTATTTGATCTATTAAGTTCGATCAAAAATTGTTGCGCAATATCTTCAAATGGTTGACCTACAAATGTATTAAGTTCTGCATCGATCTTTTCCATAATGCGTGATGTGTTGCCAATCTCGATCTCTGAATAGTTTGGGTATATGTATCTGAACCAGAATCGGAAAAAATTATCTCTCATCAGGTAGATACTTTTTTTACTTTTTTGCTTTTCTGTAACAGGAATTTCCTTTTTCAAAATATCCATGTCGTTGATCAAAATATTCAGGTAATAATCGATCGAAGTTGTTTTCAAGTCAGAACAAGATGCAATCTCGGACGATCTGGACACACCTCGTGATATGTGTTTTAAAATATTGAAATAACTATTACTATCCGAGATTTCAGTTTTTATCAGGATTTCCGGCTCGTTATAAAGGACACTTGTTTTGGACAGCATTTGTTGAATATTTTCCATGATGTCTTCGCTTTCAACGTCTTCGATATATTTTGGAGTTCCTCCGTAGATCGCATATATTTCAACAAGCTTATCAATGGAATAGTTGGGAAACCAATCCTTTAATGCAAAAAAACTGAACGGCTGGAAATAAAGTTGTCCGCTCCTTCTCCCGTATAACGGGGATGCATGATCAAAAATCTTATGCATCATGCCAATTGATGAACCTGACACTATAAGGAACATCTTTGAGTCTTTTCCATATCTATCTATGAATTCCTGCAATAGTGAAAAAACGCTTTTATTGATATTAAAAAACCTCTGGAATTCATCAAAAACCACTACTATCCGATTATCCTTTGAGTGGACAAAGAGAGTTTCAAAAATTTCGTTCCATGAAGGTGTTCCTATGAAACTGAGTCCGAAGTTCTCATGAAATTTCCTTGAAAGTTCAAGTCTGACATCCATGTCATTGAGTTCGGGCACAAGAAAATAACTGTAGTTTAGTTTATTTTTTAAAAATTCCTGAATGAACCTGGTCTTTCCAAGCCTTCGTCTTCCAATCACAGAAATAAATCTAAAATTTTGTTTGTCGTATTCATCTTTAAAGTATTTCAGTTCGTCTTTTCGGTTTATAAAGTCGGTTTTTATTGTCATAACAATTATTGTGTACACGATAATATTTAAACTATTTGTAGTGGTGAACGTGACACGAAAGTTTTGCACCATATGTATAAAAAAAATGAAATATTCTATAAATTACGTGAGTGAATATTCGATGAGATTAATGGAATTTTCGGACTGGAGCGGAAGACTATTTCGGCACCGCATATTAGCATGGATGGGACAGTTCATTTTGCGAGTTTCAAAGCCGTTTTTAGGTTAATAGTTTTAATCTGATTTTTGAGAGGCTTGAAATGATGGTTATCTGTTAAAATGTGTTTCGCGTTTTCAACTATTCCTGTCGCTGCAATGAGTGAATCAACAGTCGGAATCTCATATTTCAGGCGCAGTTCTCCTGCTCGCATGGCAATTGTATGGTTAATATCCACAAAAATAAGATTGGAATTAATGAGGCTGTTTAGATTATTATGCATTTTTTCTTTATGATTTGTGCCGCCGATTTTCATTAACTCAGTGAGCGTGACAACTGAAACAAGCCCTGTTATTTTTTTGTCTTGTATTGCTTGTGCAAGATCAAAATATGAATCATCTATGAGAATATCAGCCACATGCATTGTGTCAATGAGTATGGCTTCCATCTAATACCTGTCCTCCTCATTTCGCATCCTTTCGATCTGTTCCCTGATACTTTTGCGGTCTATATCAGACCATGTCCCGCACAGTGCCGTGAGTTTTTCAGGCATGAGGATTTTGATGTGCCCTTCTTCTTCTATGATTTTCAGTTTAGTACCTTTTGTGAGGGCAAACTTTTTTCTTATTCTGGCAGGTATGACGATCTGCCCTTTGGCGCTTATGGTTATTGTCTCCATGTCTTACAGGCAAAACGTAGTAAGATATATACTTTTTCTCTATTGGAATTTCCCTCTGGAATACATAGAACATTTGCGTTGGTTTTTTAAATTTACGATAATTTGTGGTCACTTTGGAACTGTGCCTCTAATCGCATTGCTTAATTAAAAACAAAAAAAAATAAAATAATGCCGGAACATCCGGCATTCCCTATCATCTATATTCCGACTCATCTTTTTTGTTCCTGTAAATAAAAAAGACCACGCCGACGACAATTATAGCGATCATCACAAGTACGAGCCACCAATATGACGTTCCCTCATCAGGTTCCGGCACGACTTCATCTACCACTACTTCTTCAACTACAGGTTCAGAAGTTTGTATCTCCACAGGAACAGCTTCTCCTTCCTCCAATTGCATTGTGATTGCAAACGTGGAGAAACCCAGAGTTCTTGCACTGAAGAATACATATTCATTGTCCTCACCTATTGGTTTGGTTTCAAGTGCCTCCCAACCATCATGATATCGCATTACAACAACAGCATTCCTATCTCCGCCATTATCTGCGATCCATTTCTTTTCAGCCCTGAACTTAATGTTCGCACCTGCAAGATCACCATTTTCAATCCGTCCCAAATCGATGTTATGATAAGTGTGCACAGCACCGGATGGCGGAGCAACTTTTATTTCTGAAGGTCTGCCCACAAGTTTTTGGATCGTGACCAGCACTTCAGAAATCGTACCTTTTGCATCAACTGTCACCGAGATAATATAGCCCTTTGTGAATTTCAGATCGGCAGATGATACAGGCTCGTTGAATATGGTTCCTTTTACTTCATTGTTTACCACGTTCTCTGGGAGTGGGGTAGGATAGTTTACTCCACCACTGCTGATGTCATCTGTTGGTGCAGCAGGACCTGTATATGAAAGATTGGTATTTGTGGCACTATTACTGGCATTGTCATAAGCAGTTACAGTTACAACATTGGTTCCATAATCTGCGGTTATGGTGCCGTTCCACAATGCTCCGGATTGGTGAGTTAAATTTGTGCCCCCTGCGGTCACATTTGAGAGATAGTCATCAGTGACATTGACAGTTATAATAATCGTCTGGTCATAGGCCGGAGATTCATCACTCAGTGATACATTATGTATCACAGGGTCTGTATAATCAACAATTATAGTCACTGTTGCATTTGTGGTGTTAATGTTACCGGCAGAGTCAATTGCACTTACATTGTATGTGTGTTGTCCTTCGGTCTCATTTGTGAACGTAAATGCCAATAATGTTGTTGAATTATTGAAAATACCATCCCTGTATATGCGATATGTTACAGTTGAATACAAATCAGTGGCTGCAGACCAGCTGATATCAGTACTATTGTCATTGTCATAGCCGTCTGGTGCATCATCGGTGTGTACCAGATTTGTAGGTGCAGTCGGTGGTGTTGTATCCATAGAGACAGAATCAACCGCAGTAGATGAATTTGTGTTACTGGCATTATCCCACATGGTTACAGTCACATTGTAATATCCATCTGCTGCCGTAGCGTTCATGGTAAATGACACGTTCACAGGCGAAGATGTTGTGGTTGCGGTTGCAGAGTTGATGATATCAGTGTCGTTATGTATCTGGATTGTGTAGTTCTTAGGATTCGCTTCAACATATTTGAAATTCACATACATCTGCTGTCCACCGCTCTTGTATGCTTTTGAAGATGTTGTAGGGGTGGTGATTGTTATTATAGGTACTATAGTATCAACAGTAACAGTCACGGTTGCATTTGTGGTATTGACATTCCCTGCTACATCTTTTGCAGATACGTTGATCTCATAATTTCCATCAACTCCAAGGGGTACATTTGATATGTTGAAGGTAGTGCCTGAAACGGAAACCGAGGTATTTGTGATTGAGCCATTGACATAGATAGTTACATTTGTCGTATCAGCACTAATCGTACCGTTTACCCATGTATATAATGATGTTAATAACTCACCATCTGTTGGTACACATATTGTCGGTGTATCCGGTGGTGTAGTATCAACAATAACAGTCACTGTTGCATTTGTGGTATTGACATTCCCTGCTGCATCTTTTGCCGATACGTTGATCTCATAATCTCCATCAACTCCGAGGGGTACATTTGAGATATTGTAAGATGTACCTGAAACTGCAACAGAATCATTTGTTGCAGAGCCATTGACATAAACAGTTACATTTGCCGTATCTGCACTTATTGTACCGTTCACCCATGTGATTGAAGTATTTAGTATCGCACCATTTGTGGGCATATCTATTGTAGGCATATCTGGTGCGGTTGTATCAACAATTACAATTGCGGTTGCATTTGTAGTGTTGATATTTCCTGCTAAATCCATTGCAGATACATTAATTTCATGAATACCATCCGCCCCAAGTGGTACGTTTGATATATTGTATGTAGTACCGGAAACCGCAACAGAATCATTTGTGGCTGAGCCATTGACGTAAACTGTCACGTTCGTGGTATCCACACTTTTTGTACCGTTCACCCATATAGTTGAAATGTTTAATGTCGCACCATTTGTCGGCACAGTTATTGTTGGTGAAACAGGTGCAATTGTGTCAAGCATAATTGTTCTTGTTTCGGTAACATTCAAGTTGCCTGCAAGATCGTATGCTGTTGCATTAATGTAGTATGTTCCATCATCCAAATTTGTAAAGTTGTATAACAACGGTGACAACGTACTTACATTGGAATCCACAAGACCTGTACCATTGTAAAGATATGTGGTTACATTCTTTAGATTTGTTTCATCAACTGATACATTTATGTCAATATAATTCTGCGACAGATTTGAATTGTCAGCAGGAGTTGGCGACTCAAATGTTGCAATAGGTAAAGTTGTGTCAAGCACAATTGTTCTTGTTTCTGTGACATTCGAGTTACCTATAAGATCGTATGCTGTTGCATTAATGTAGTATGTCCCATCATCCAAATTTGTAAAGTTGTACAATAACGGTGACAACGTACTTACATTGAAATTCACAAAACCTGTACCGTTGTAAAGATATGTGGTTACATTCTTGAAATTGTCTTCATCAACTGATACATTTATGTCAATATAATTCTGCGACAGATTTGAATTGTCAGCAGGAGTTGGCGACTCAAATGTTGCAATAGGTAAAGTTGTGTCAAGCACAATTGTTCTTGTTTCTGTGACATTCGAGTTACCTATAAGATCGTATGCTGTTGCATTAATGTAGTATGTCCCATCATCCAAATTTGTAAAGTTGTACAATAACGGTGAC
>DQIO01000286.1:10267-14177 GCA_020793555.1 Methanosarcinaceae archaeon
ATTAATGTAGTATGTCCCATCATCCAAATTTGTAAAGTTGTACAATAACGGTGACGACGTACTTACATTGGAATCCACAAAACCTGTACCGTTGTAAAGATATGTGGTTACATTCTTTAGATTTGTTTCAACGACTGTTACATTTGTTTCAATATAATTCTGTGATAGATTTGAATTGTCAACAGGAGTTGGCGACTCAAATGTTACAATAGGTAAAGTTGTATCCACAGTAACAGTCACTGTTGTATTTGTGGTATTGACATTCCCTGCTGCATCTTTTGCAAAAACGTTGATTTCATAATCTCCATCAGCCCCAAGCGGTACGCTCGATATGTTGAAGGTACTTGAAGCTGCAACAGAATCATTTGTGGCTGAGCCATTGACATAAACCGTCACGTTTGTAGTATCAGCGTCAATCGTACCGTTTACCCATGTGATTGCTGAAGTTAATGTTGAACCATCTGTAGGGACATCTATTGTCGGTGCAGTTGGCGGAGTAGTATCAACAGTAAAATTAACCGATGCTGACCCTATATTTCCTGCCGAATCATTGGCATACACTGTTACATTATGGATGCCATCAGGCAGGCTGGGCAGTGTTGTGTTAGGTGTGAATATAACATTCGCAGTACCATTGATGTTATACAGCCATGTATCTATGGTTTCATCAGCAGTGACATTGAGTGAAACTGTGCTGGTGTTGTAACTTTGACCTTCAAGCGGACTGGATATTGTGATCGTGGGTGGTGTATCTACCAGCGGATGGTAGTCGCCGCCGGTTATAATACTAGTGTTGTACCAAGTATCGCCCAGACCGTCGCCGTCCGTATCAGCTCCCGCATAGTTTGACCAGTAGTTTCCGCCAAGCCATGACCCGCCGATGATGTTTGTTCCAGTGGCGGGTGTGGTGTTCCATATGTTGACTCCATTGTCGTTGGCGTTGCCGATGTTGTTGAAATAGTTATTGTAGATCGTGTTGCTGCTTGAAGAATCCAGGTAGATGCCTCTGTTGGTGTTGTTCGATATGGTGTTGTTCGATATGGTGTTGTAGTTGCTAGAAAATCCCAGGTAGATGCCGTGGTTGCTATTCGAGTTTGCTGTGTTGTTCGATATGGTGTTGTATGAGCACAAAGAAGGCAGGTTGATGCCGATGTAATTACCTGATACATTGTTGTCTGAGATGTTACAATAATTTGAACGGTGCATGCAAATTCCTGCCCTACCAATAAAACCTGAACCTGTCGCCCCGCTTACATTGAACCCAGAGATGTTCACGTAATCCGTACTTACGTAAAACACATGGTCAGAAGTCAAAGCAGCAGTCACACTCACCACATCCGCGCCCTCGCCTTGCAATGTGAGCTGCTTGTCCACGTTCACGTTCTCTGTGTAGCTGCCGTTGTACACATAGATCAAGTTACCTGCTGTTGCGTTGTTTATTGCAAATTGGATTGGAGTAATGCTTGCATTGAACGAACCGCCGTCGTACCACCAACCTGTTTGGTTGACGTAGATGTCAGGAGTAGCAGCCGATGTAACAATTGGTACGATTGTCAATGATATTATAAAAAAAAGTATTATCGTAGTCAAAGCCGACAGGATTTGTCGTTTGGTTATATCTTTAGTCATTATTATACCCCACTCCTGTTTGAAAATATTTGTTAATGGCAGTTAGTTATCTTTAATTTAGTATAATCAGCACTGACGCAGACAATCAGTAGCATTGAAATTAAAATCAACATAGGATTTTTCCTTTGTATTTGTATAGCTCCCCAACTATAATCAGGTTTCATAAAAGTGATCAAATCGTATTATTAAAATATACCATACATGCGTGAACAATAGTAAATTACTTTTAATATATATAACAGTAGTGGTTTGATGTTTTTGAATAAACAAATGCATTTAAAATGTAGATCAGAAAGAACGGTAACGGATAAAATACACCATGCCACCTTATACCCAAACTACAACATCCACTACAAAAGGCTTAAATCACCAAACCACCAACTAAAACGAGGAGTTACAATATGACAAAAAGCGTAAACGTATTCAGATGCCGCATCTGCGGTGACCCGTACATCGGAACAGAAGCACCAAGCAGATGCCCTTTTTGCGGTGCTGGAACAAATTATTTCACAGAGGCTGCCAATTGGGATACTTCAGAGTTCGAGGTTGACTTAAGTGAAAAAACCCGCTCAAATCTTGAAGCTGCACTTGAACTTGAGATCAATAATGCAGGGTTCTATGAATGTGCCCTCAACAAAGCAAAAGCGCAGGGTGATGAATATTACATCGCAAAATTCAAGGCATTGAAGAAGATCGAAGCGGAACACGCCTCTGCCATCTGCAAATTTTTAAAGATCGAGACTCCGCCCCTTCCTGACACCTCATGCAACATAGACGCTGCCGCAAATACAAAAGAAGGATGGGAGCGAGAGAACCGTGCCATCAAAGCATATTCAACATTCAGGGACGAAGCAGTGGAATCGAGGATGAAAGAGTTCTTTGGCGTGTTGGTTGAGATCGAGACCGATCATTTGGATTTACATGCAGGGATAATTTAGGTACCTGCTTTACCTTGCAAGTACAATATAATTGAATGGATAATAGTACGATTATCTGAAACTTTAAAAGGTGGCGACCTCCGAAGGCGGCATATTTCACCACCATTTAACAACAAGAAAAATCTCCCTTCGTTTGAATCAACTCGCACTATATATTTGTAAAATATATACAAGAACAAACACATGACTCATCCTTATATCCTGCCAAATCATTATACATATCATGGTAAGCTACAAGGCATTAGTAAGAGATGTCATAAAAAACTCCGACATCATCCTTGAGGTAATAGATGCGCGGTTTCCTGATGAGACAAGAAACCTCGACGTCGAGCGGAATGTTATCCGTATAAAAAAACCATTCATCATAGTTCTGAACAAGTGCGATCTTGTATCAAAGAAAAACATAGAGGAAGCAAAAAAACGTTTATCTAAAATTGCTCCGACAGTCTTCATATCCAGTAAAGACAAATCCGGAACAACAATGCTAAGATACAAAATACTCGAAATTGCCAATGTCGAAAGAGGACGCGATATAATGGTAGGCAGTGTCGGCTATCCCAACACCGGAAAATCATCAGTCATTAATGCAGTCGTCGGGTCAAAAAAAGCTAGCACATCCTCAATATCCGGACATACAAGAGGAATACAACACATAAATGCAGGCTCGCGTATAAAATTCATAGACACGCCCGGCGTTATCCCTTTTGGCGACAACGATGAATATATTCAGGGAATGCTATCTGTAAAAGATTCAACACATCTATCAGACCCCATAGGTGTCGCTCTCAAAATAATAGAAAAAATTTGTGCTGAAAACAAACCTGCTCTCGAATCATTTTATAAGGTCAAGATCAATGAAGCAAACCAAAATTCCTATGACATTCTTGAACTAATAGGCCTCAAATACAACTTTTTGGAAAAGAAAGGCGCGGTCGATGAACAACGAACTGCTACAAGAATTGTTAATGACTGGCAGAAAGGAAAACTCCTGATACACGACCTACAATAACATAATAATCTGTTTAGCTGGTTTCAATAAAATGTTGATGGATAAACCAAATTGCCAGATCCCGTGCAGCAACTTCACACAACAATCCGTTGAATAAGAAAGAGCGATTATTCGCTCCCCTCTCTACCATAGTATTATCTGAAGTGGATACAATCTCTCTACCATTAGCAACGCTTTAAAGATACTTTTCGGGTAACTATTCAACCATACTTACGACTCGTGTCGCGTCAACAATATAATATCGCTAGACTAGAAAGGGGCGAGTAGATGCAAAAAGCAGCGCGACCACACGCGCGCAGCGCGGCACGTTCCTGTACCACTAACATGAAATACA
>DQIO01000330.1 GCA_020793555.1 Methanosarcinaceae archaeon
GTGTAGAAACGTGCCGCGCTTTTGCGCGGTCGCGTCGTTTTTTGCATCTGTCTTATCCCCTTCCGTCCCATGATATTGTGTTGTTGACATGACACTATATCTTACAACTTGAACAAATATCTCGATATGAATAGCAATGAAATTACTACAATGCCCATAATTGCATTTGGAGGGATCATATTATAGGCTTCGTATACATAAGAATAAAATTGATCGATATTGTAATCTCCATTAACTACATCCGGTGTTGCAAGTGCAAGTGCAAAAAGTGAAATCAACCACACGAGTGTGAATGAGATTAAAATTATTGACTTTGATGTAACCATGGTATATATTCCTTCTTTGAGATATGTCAGTTACATGTGTGTATGTGAATATATTTAAGTCTTGATACTAGCAATGTTATAGTAATTAATACACTTTTCGCTCAATTAATTAATCTTAATAACTATACCTCGCAGCTTTGCTGTAGTTGAGTTTACCGTTACAATTTTTGACTCGCAAGCACCCGCCGCAAAAACTCCCCGGTATACGACCCTTCCATCTTTGCAACATCCTCAGGTGTCCCTTCTGCGATGACCACACCACCACCATCCCCTCCTTCCGGCCCAAGATCAATTATCCAGTCTGCGGTCTTGATAACATCAAGATTGTGTTCAATGACTATGACCGTGTTCCCTCCTTCCACCAGACGCTGTAACACCTCAAGCAATTTCTTCACATCATCGAAATGAAGTCCTGTCGTAGGCTCATCAAGAATGTGCACCGTCTTTCCTGTTGATCTGCGGCTAAGTTCAGTCGCAAGTTTCACACGTTGCGCCTCACCGCCCGAGAGGGTTGTTGAAGACTGCCCCAGTTTGATGTAGCCCAATCCCACATCAAACAATGTTTGGAGTTTCTTCTTGATCTTTGGGATATTCACAAAAAATCCAAGAGCCTCTTCCACAGTCATATCAAGGACATCTGCAATCGTTTTGCCCTTATACTCAACCTCAAGCGTCTCGCGATTGTATCGCTTGCTGTGACAAACCTCACACGGAACATACACATCCGGCAGGAAATGCATCTCAATAGTAATTATACCATCACCCGAACATGCTTCACATCTGCCACCCCGGACATTGAAACTGAACCTGCCGGGCTTGTAACCACGCGCACGTGCAAGTTGGGTCTGTGCAAACAGTTCCCGTATCGGTGTAAAAAGATTAGTATAAGTCGCAGGATTCGAGCGCGGTGTGCGTCCGATTGGGGACTGGTCTATCGTGATAACTTTATCAACATTCTCAAGCCCGACGATCTTGCCATATTTCCCGGGTCGGTCGCGTGCACGATGAAGTTTCTGTGCAAGTACCTTGTTCAGGGTCTCATTTATGAGTGAACTCTTGCCCGACCCCGAAACTCCTGTAACACACAACATCACACCAAGAGGAAAATCCACATCAATGTTCTTGAGATTGTTCTGGGAAGCACCCTTGAGTGTAAGTGTACCACTTGGACTGCGCCTGCTCTTTGGAACATCGATCTTCAATTTGCCGCTCAGATATTGTCCCGTAAGTGATTCTTTGTTAGCCATTATCTGCTCAGGGCTACCTTCCGCCACAACCTCTCCGCCGTGTATTCCTGCACCCGGACCCATATCAACTACATGATCGGCATTGTGTATCGTTTCCTCATCATGCTCTACAACAATGACCGTGTTGCCGATATCCCGCAAGTGCTTGAGGGTATTGATAAGACGCAGGTTATCCCTCTGGTGAAGACCGATGCTTGGCTCATCAAGAATATACAGGACACCCATGAGACTTGAACCGATCTGGGTTGCAAGCCGGATACGCTGCGCTTCACCGCCAGAAAGGGTGCCGGCAGATCTGCTGAGTGTGAGATAATCAAGCCCGACATCCATCAAAAAACCGAGTCTGGACTTTATCTCTTTAAGAATGAGGCGGGCTATGGCATACTCACGCGGAGTGAGTTTTGGTTCAAGTTCAACAAAAAAATGAAGTGTATCTTCAACCGACATTTGTGTATTATCTACTATATTGACATCATCGATCGTAACTGCCAAACTTGTCGGTTTCAATCGGTTACCATCACATACAGGGCAATGTTTTGTACTGATATACTTACGGACCCTTTCCTTTGTGCTTTCGGATTCGGTCTTGTCATGTATTCGTTTCAGGTTTGAGATTACGCCGTGAAAATGACCTGTATGCTTCCATACACTGCCGCCCCTGCCGGTATGAACAAAAGGTATCAGTTCATGCGTCCCATGCAAGAGCATCTTCTGGAATCTTGGTTCAAGTTCCTTAAAAGGAACATCCATCGAAAAACCAAAATGGCGTGCAAGATAAATGACCGATTGCATGTGGTATCCGTCCTTTTTCCCCCAAATTTCAATTGCGCCTTCGCTAAGACTCAACGTGGAGTCAGGAACAATGAGTTCGGGATCATATTCCATGGCTGTACCAAGCCCGTGACATTCCGGGCACGCGCCCTGCGGACTATTAAAGGAAAATGCAGCAGGCTCTAAATCCTCAAACCCGATACCACAGTCAGGACATGCAAGTTTTTCACTGAATACCAGTTCCTCTCCGTCAAGTATGTGAACGATGATCGTACCGCCGCTTTTTTCAAGAGCAGTCTCAACTGAATCCGACAGGCGTTCTTTGATACCATCCTTTATGACGAGCCTGTCAACTACTATCTCAATGTTGTGCTTTTGGTAACGCCCGAGTTCAATGGTGTCAATGTCTTCAAGTGACACCACATCCCCGTCAACACGGACACGGGAATATCCTTCAGTCCCAAGGTCTGCAAGCATCTTGCGGTATTCACCTTTGCGCTCACGGACAAGCGGAGCAAGTATATGTATTTTTGAGTCCTGAGGGATATCCAATATGCTGTCAACGATCTGGTCAACACTCTGCGGCTCAATTACCCTGCCACAGTCAGGACAATGCCGTACTCCTATCCTGGCATAGAGTAACCTCAGATAGTCGTATATCTCTGTGACTGTCCCTACAGTTGAGCGCGGATTCTTGCTCGTGGTCTTCTGCTCAATGGAAATTGCAGGGGACAGTCCTTCGATGTACTCAACATCGGGTTTTTCCATAAGTCCAAGGAACTGGCGCGCGTAGGCTGAGAGCGATTCTACATATCTCCTCTGCCCTTCAGCATAGATGGTATCGAATGCAAGGGACGATTTACCCGAACCGCTGAGTCCGGTTATAACAATCAGTTTATCGCGCGGAAGAGTGACATCAATGTTTTTGAGGTTGTGCTCTTTTGCGCCTTTGATGATCAAGTTGCTTAACGACATCTTGGCATCTGGATGGTGAGATTTATAAGTAAAACTTGCGGTGAAATAAGACACGATTTTTAGACTTGGGGTTAAACCCCATTTATCTGATAAAGCAATATGTTTTAACACCGATTTTCGTCAGCCGTTTATGTTCCATTGAAAATTCTGAAGGATTCAATGTTAATCTGACAATGTCAAGGTAATCGCTTTTTCATATTAGCGTTGCATCGGTTTTAGTTTCACAAAAAAACATTCAAAAAATATAAAAGAGATAAAAAAAGGTGGGGCTGGTGAGATTCGAACTCACGATCGACGGGTCTCTCCGAATCACTGCTTTTGACAGTATTCTATGTGAGCACATATCAGTGCTCCAACGGTTCCTCACCGATCGACCCCGTCGGGTAGATCTCAGTAGACCCGTTGTTCATCATTTATCCGCTGGAGCCCATCGCCATTCCTGGCTAGGCCACAGCCCCATATTCATATTGGGCAATACCAGTTCAATACATCTTATCAAAGATATATTTAGCGGTAACATGAGCGGTAATGGATGCTGATTTATGCCGGATTATGGTTGAAAACAAACCATTTAATAGTTTAGCAGATTTACAATCCCCCATGAAACAAATAGTCATTCTGCGTATCGGACACCGTCCTGAACGCGATAAGAGGATAACAACACATGTTGGGCTTACAGCCCGGGCTCTTGGTGCGGAGGGTATGCTGCTCGCATCTGAGGATAAAAAACTCGTAAGCAATATTGAAGACGTGGTTCAACGTTGGGGCGGAGATTTCTATGTTAAAAATGACGTTAACTGGAAACATGAGATCAAAAAATGGAAAGACGATGGCGGCAAGGTCTGTCATCTGTCCATGTACGGCATCAACCTGCCGGATGCGGTTGATGATATCAAAAGATGTGACAAACTCATGATCGTAGTCGGTGCTGAAAAAGTGCCTGCCGGAATGTACGAACTGGCAGACTGGAACATAGCAGTCGGGAACCAGCCGCATTCCGAGGTTGCAGCAGTTGCCTTGACAATGGACAGGATCGCAGAAAATGACCCGCTCAAGAAGGAATTTGAGGGTGCAGAGTTGACAATTGTTCCAATGGAACGCGGAAAACGTGTTGTTTAAGATTTAAAAAAACCTGTTCGAATCACAGGATTCAGTCATTGTTACTTGAATCCGCATCCGTGTTATTGTTTTTGTCCTGCTTCACCACAGCACCGCGATATATGTGCTTGCGCTCATAACCGTCACCGCGACGATGTACAGGACGTCTCTGCTGATGAATTTGCTTCATCATCAACTCATCCAGATCTAGTTCTTCATCGTCCACGTCGTGTGAATCGTCAGTTTCATTAGTGTCATCCTTTCCCAATTCACATCCCTCACATAACATTGATGAACGGATCATGGTCAATGAATTCCACATCCGTTTCAAGCATATCCAAAAGACGCCCGCACAGGTGTTCCATTGCCGGATTTTCAGTCGCGTAATGTGTCGCATCAATAAGTGAAATATCACCGCGGGCGCGTATAACATCATGTTTCAGTTCCCCGGAAACAAATGCATCAACCTCGTTCTCCTTTGCGATATCCAGATATTCAGCCCTAAAACCACTGCCTCCAATCACCATCACGCGCGAGATGTCATCCTTGTCCCCTACATATTGTACATGTGTATTCAGTGACTTCGAAACGTGTTTTGCGAATGTATCGGTGGAACATGTTGGGATCTCACCAATCCTTCCAAGTTTAAGGTTAAGGCTAAGGCTAAGGCTAAGTTTAGCAACATTGGCAAGACCAAGCCTATCGGCAAGTACATCGTTCACGCCGCCCTGTACTTTATCGTAGTTGGTGTGCATATTGTAGAGTGAAATATTGTTATCAAGAGCAATTTTGAGGGAATTTGCAAGTGGTTTTGTAACCACTGTTATGGGATGGAAAATGAGTGTGTGATGCGTGATAAGCATATCTGCACCAATATCTGCTGCGCGGTTTAACACATAATCGGTTGGGTCAAGCGCAACAGCGATCTTTTTAATATCGTTGTCAAGGTTGAGGATGGCTCCAATCTTCCCCTCATCGAAATCTTCTGCAAGCTCGGGTGGTGCAATCTTTTCAAGTACAGGTATGATGCTGGAAATATTCATTGTGCCTTCATGATTTTGAGTAAATATCAACTTATCGGAATGCAGATTCAACCCTTCTTTTTGATAATATATATTTTATAAATATATAATATGAGTTAATCTGAGCGTTAGCGAAGATTTTCTCGTATAAAGATATTTATAAAATAATATTCATATAATATGTAAGAGATAATTATACAATAGTTAATTTCGAATGAATATCTATCACACAAGCCAATATTCTAATGTGAGGCACCCATATGTTTAAAAAATCTATATTTTTACTACTGACAATATTTTTCATATTTAGTACCCAGGCTTTAGCATACACAACGGATGACATTGAATGGAAAACAAGTGTAGATTCTACCAGTCTTGGATGGGGGGACTCTGTAACAAACGGCGATTATGTGATTAAAGCTGAAGATTTCACAACAGATGAGTACGTTTACATCAAAATATTCAAAGATGGTCTGGAAAAACAGCATGCACCACTTGGTGCTGGCGGAACATTGATCGATGATGATGAGATTAAAGTTTATGTGATAAGTGTTGATCCTGATATTGACCCATGGACTGACAGTATGGTTAATCCAACTGCATCAATCATAATATCTCGAAGAGGGTTGCCGAGTTTTGAAATAACGATCGAGACCGATGAAAGTACATATGACCCAAAGGATCTGTCTTCACCTTCAAAGGTGACAGCGACTATCACAGTTAAGAACAACGGGCATGCAGAAGCCAAGAATGTTGATTTGACTATCAATACCGGAGATTTGATTCTAAATGACGGGGACCTTACACATAATTACTACTCAATTGAAAAAGGAGAAACTACCAGTCCTGTCACAATAACGATGGATGTACCACTTTTGTGGGATAAGACCTCATTTTCAATTTCAGCTAATGCAAAAGGGTATGACATAAAAGGCGCAGAACACACAAAAACAGCCTCAAAATCTGTGACGATCGAAAATAAGTGGAAACTAATTGCAATAAAAACAGTGACTGAAGAGATATACATGACCGATACTGCTTATGTTCTTGTCAGTATCAGGAATGCTGGAATTTGTACTCTAAATTCGATCACAGTTACTGATTCAGTCGTTGATGGACTGGAATTAAAAGACAGTGTTACTCTTAAAAAAACAATTTCACTAAAGGCAGGTGAGAGCACAGAAGAGTTGTTTGAATATTCGCTTAAACCCTTAAAACCAGGCTCGTACACTTCACCAGCATCAGTTGCAGAATTTACAGCATCCAATCGAAAAAAATACAGCGTTTCATCAGGGACTCCTGCTACAAAAGTGAATGGTCCATACATCACTCTTACAAAAAGTGTTAGTTCATCAAATGTAACTCCCGGAGATGAGATTACAGTTACAGTTAAAGTAGATAACACTGGGAACAGAGATGCAAGTGTGACCGCTTCGGATTCGCTGCCAAGTGATGTGCCGCTTGTCAGTGGAGATACCGGTTTTCAGGAAGTAATAAAAAAGAGCAGTTCAAAGAGCTATTCATATGTTATTCGAATGGATGCAGCGGGTGATGTGAAATTACCTTCAGCCACTGCGAGTTTCATAGACCTCGAAGGCTACAAAGGTGAAAAGATATCAAACATGCCAGTAATATCTGTTGTTGAACCGGTCACTGAAACAGAACCTGCAACTGACGGAACTGGAGACACACAACCAACTTCATCTGAACCTGCGCAGACAGAAAATGATAACAATGGACAAAGTACTGCTACATCTTTACCGGTTGAAGAACAAAAAGAACCCGGTTTTGAAGCATTGCTATCCGGATTGGCACTTGCAAGCGTCTATATTCTCTTCAAGCGGAAAAACTAAAACCATGTCACATGAAAATTGATCAATTTATTCATTTAATTGCAATTTTTGCAGTGTTTGCAATATTTACAACAAGTTTATCAGCCTGTGTAAATGTCGCATCTGCGCAGATTGAAGAGGAAGATATCGAATGGCTTGATGCTGAAGAGTATACACTTTATTGGGGAGACCAGATAAATTCAAGTGGATATTTTATAAAATCATTCGAATACTCAACCCCGCGCTATTCAGATGTACCTGATGATTATGTTATGCTTTCTATATTGATGGCAAACACATCAAAATCATGGATTACTATACTTTCTGTGAACAACAGTAACATTCCGATTAACGATACATTTGACGACAAACTAAAGGTAGAAGTGGTTGATATCGTCACCGGCATCAATATTCCAAGTCCTTATTCAAAGATCAAGTTATATCTTGCAAAGGAATTATCACCTGAGGAATATCTGAAAAGGACGTGGATCAATACTACTATATCTATGGAAAAACCCGCGGATTATGAGATATATATTGATGAGCGGGCGTATGTGGAAATTGTGGTCGAGAACCTAAAAGACATTCATTTTGATAATTTAACTCTAAATGTGACTATACCAAACAATTTTGTATTGGATCCTGATGAAGATATTGGCTGGACATTTGATCTTAATAATAAAAGCGGATCGTCTAAAACTTTTGGATATAGTATAAGATCCACAAAAGCCGGAAATTTCACAATTCCTGCAACTGAATTGATGCTAACACATCTTGGAATTACTTATTACAAACACACTGATTCGTCCCAATTGATCGTACATGGTCCCACTATTAACATAACAAAATCAGCAGTTCCATTAAATACACTATTAAATGATGTAGTGAACATAACAGTTGATGTTGGAAATGAGGGAGACCGTGCAGCTCATGTTTATATTACAGATGAGATCCCTGCAGGCGCAGTGTTGCTAAGTGGTAAGACTGGTGATGATATTGTGCTGCAACCTTCAAGCAATCATACAATAAAGTATACCATGAGGATGGATAGGATTGGAGATATTGTCATCCCTTCGGCAAAAGCAGTATTTTTGGATGCAAAAGGGTATGGTGGTACAGTAGAATCCAAAAAGATGATTATTTCGGTAATTGAAGAACTTGTTGCAGTTGAAGAACCAATACCCGTGGAAGTTGAACCTGAACCATTACAAGAAGATGTAGAAACTTCGCAGCCTGAAGAACCAGTGGTTGAAACAGAACAATCATTGGTTGACAAATTCAAATCCCTACCTTCAAAAGCGATGGAATTACCGGGCTTTGGTGCATTGGGATTGGTGTTTGCAATTTTAAGTGCGGGTGCAGTTGCAGATGCAAGGGCCGGGATTACAAAAGTTAGCATAGATAAAAGGAAGAAATAATATGAAACACTTCAAAAAAACGTCAAAAACAGACTCGATAATATTAACTCATGGCGATTCGGACGGTGTGTGCGCAGGTGCTATTGCAAAGAGCGCCTATCCTGACGGGCATGTATATTTCACAAGTCCGGTAAACCTTCTTAAGAAATTGGAATTTGCAGATGGGTATGAGAATATTATAATATGTGATATTGCAGTTGATGAGCGCACCTGCGTACAATTGTATGAGAGACTGGATGCACTTGCACAGGTTTGCAATGTCATTTATATTGATCATCATCCATTGCCTCAGGCGGGCTGGGATTCGGAATGGCTCTATCATGACTTAGGTCCATGCGCATCAGAATTGACATATAGGGTACTTGAGGATAGGTTAAGCAGGGATATGCGAAGGATTGCCATTTACGGTGCGATCGGTGATTTTTGCGATAACACACACCTGATCAATGAATGGAGTCATGACTGGGACAAAAGAGGGCTCTATTTTCAGGCAGGAACTCTTATTCAGGCACTTACGTATGTTGGACGCGATTATGATTTTAAGAGACAATTGATCAATCCATTATCTCATGACAAAATCCCTTCAGAGATAGGACATTTGCTTGAATATGCAAGGGATGCTTCTGAAAAAGAAGAGACGTTAAGGCTGTATATAAAGGGACATGTCAAGATTATGCAAAATATTGGATATGTGGTTAATGCCAATGGTTATATGTCAAAAGCTGCGATATATGCTGCATCATATAGCCAAAAAGGTGTGGGCATTTCAGCTGAGTACAGGCAACGAAAACGTGCGTATGATTTAAGTATTCGTTCAAAAGGTTTTGTTGACATTAATAGGGCTTTGCGTATTGTCACAAAAGAGCATGGGGGTACGGGTGGAGGTCATGCATTTGCAGCAGGTGCAAGGATACCTCGTGATTCACTTGATGCATTCCTGCGTGATTTTGATAAGATGATAGGCAGGTACAACGATAACGATGGCACAAAAAGAGATTCTAAAAAGTGAAAAATATTGAAGAAATGGCATTGGTGGAAAATTATGAAGAAAGGAAAGGATCTTGAAGAAGGCGCGAAACTTGAGATTATTTTTGTTGGAAGGTCGAATGTCGGTAAATCATCATTTATCCGTGATCTGACCGGTATGAAAAAGGTAAGAGTAGGTAAACGCCCGGGTGTAACGTTAATACCTCATCACATTCGTTATTCCGATATGCTGATAACAGACATGCCGGGTTTTGGGTTTATGAGTGGTGTGCATGAACAAAAGCAAAGTCTGGTAAAGGATACAATTGTTGAATATATTGAGGACAACTTCAAGCGGATTAAGATGGCTGTAATGATCGTTGACGGTGCAACATTTTTAGATATAGTTGAACGTTGGGAAGGCAGGAACGAGATCCCTATTGATATTGAGTTGTTCGAGTTCTTACGTGAGATGGGTATTGATACGGTTGTTGCCGTGAACAAGATCGATAAGATTAACCCGGATGAACTTGATGAGACGCTTGATGGCATTGCCGGTTGTCTTGGCATGATACCACCATGGAGACAATGGTTGGATACAATTGCACCGATTACTGTAAAGAAAGGTGACACAAAATCGGTTCGTGGACTTATTAGAAAAAAGATACATGAGTTGAAACGTGATGATTTATTCAAGTATTTGCCAAAATAGGGATGATAGCGATATTGACATCCCATGTTTGGTATTCTGACCAAAAAATCACTATCAGTATCGCCACCCCACACTATAATACAATTTTGTTTTAAACTGATGTGGGTATACACGAAATACCTCAAAATTATGGAGCAATCATATCACGAGATAATTCAGTGTGAAATAGAAGATCAGGTCACCAAAAACAACTGCTGTGATAAATCCTGCTGTGATGGGTATCATGAACGGCAATCCGGGTGTGACCCAGACCTTTTCATCAATGAAACCTTCATCCACATATCCTTCAAGTTCATGGATGACATCATTATCCAGTTCAGTGCCCGCTCTGGTAAAATGAGATATAACTCCATCACCTGTGTGTTCATACACATCCATCAATCTTATGTGCCTGTCTTTGAGGTCAGAGACCTTTGATTTGTGTCCTACAAACATATATCCAAGTTTTTTGGGCATTTCACGAACCGGTACATGTACCAAGTTATAAAGAAACAATCCGATCGGTACGATGATGGTCAATAGTACGGAATTCGCAAAAACAGTGAATGCGAACAAATTAATTATCGGCACTCCCTGAAGTGGTAACATAGTACCGAAAAAGTCAATCACCGGAAAAGCAGGAATAATGATGGATATTACCATCAGGACTTTTGCATCCGCGCCGCCGAATGCGTTTAACTGGAACAGGATGTAGACGAATGCAAATATGAACGCAAACGACAGTACCATGTGGATTAAGTATGGAAATCCACGGGTCATGATGTCATAGATGATAAACGGCAGCCCTGCGGCAAGCATTACAGGCCACACTTCGTTGGATACGCGCCGTGTTTTTATGTCAGAATAGCAGGAATACAGCAAAAAGGGCATGCACACAAGCACTTTAAGCAATTCCATCATCTAATGTTTCTCCCATTTTTCAAGTTTTATAATTTCAGATAACGTATGCCCTTTTCGTATTTCATCATAAAGGCGACTTTCAGTTTTTTCAACCTCTTTTGCGCGGCGTGCGATTTCATAGGCGCGCTCCTTTGGCACCACAACCACGCCATTGTCATCACCAACAATATAGTCCCCGGGTTTGACAGCCTGCGCACCGCAGACGATCTCTGCATTGATCTCCCCGAATCCTTTTGGCTCACCGGCATTTGGTACACTATTGCTTGCAAAAACAGGAAGGTCAAGTTGCTCGATCTCATCAATGTCGCGCACGGCACCATCGATCACAACACCCCCTATTCCTTTATTTAGACTACTGAGAGTTGCCAATCCCCCCCATGTTGCTACATGGTTGCTGCCGTTGTAGATCACAAGCACCTCGCCCGGATATGCGATGTCAATGGCCTCAACAGGTTTTGCCCAATCGCCCGCAAACGTCTGCACAGTAACCGCTCTGCCGACCATCTTTTTTCCTTTCACCATAGAACGAATATTTTGCATAGCACCTTTGCGATGCATAGCATCCGAGATATTTGGTGTTGATACGCTCATCAGGAGTTGGTAAATATCCTCATCAAGTGATGGTTTTGATGTCGCGGTATCCGAGGGCGCATCAACACTATCCCGAATTATACGTGCTGATTCAGTCACGTTGTCTGATCTGGTTATGTTGCCGCCAACAATGACAATATCTGCTTCCAATCTTACTGCCTGCGCACCTGTTTTGGCATCCATGCCTCCTGCAACTGCTACTGGTATGTCAACCGTATCCGCAATATCCTTGAGGGTATCCATCGGATCCTTTCCCATCATTTGTTGGTCTATGCCTATGTGTACATTAATGTAATCGATACCAAATTTTTCAAGTTGTTGTGCACGCGTGATCGGTTCTTCTACGGATATTAGGTCAGCCATCAATTTAACGCCATATTTGCGTGCGGCCCGCACAGAATCAAGGATTGTGGCATCATCCGCGCTTCCAAGCAGTATGACAATGTCTGCACCAGCTTTTGCCGCCATTTCTACTTCCATGGCTCCTGTATCCACAGTTTTCATGTCAGCAAGGATCGTGTGGTCAGGGAATGCACCTTTAAGTTTCCTGACGGCATCCATGCCTTCGCTCTTGATTAGGGGTGTACCTGCCTCTATCCAGTCAACTCCTCCGATGACGGCTTCTTTCGCAATTTGCACGGCACGGTCAATTTCCAGTAGGTCAAGTGCAACCTGAATGATAGGTTTTATAAGATCACCTTTTATGTATGGTATTTAAACTATTCACATGTATAAAATACCTGAATACCTATAAGTTTAATTGAATCCAGGGTTTACTCGTAATACCGACTATTATGCAACTATATTATGTGCAAAACTATAAGTTCAAATCCGCATAACGTAAAAGAAGGAAATATGTCAGATGATAAGTTCATAACCAAAAGCGAGCACGCGAAATTATTGAATCGCCTTCACAAATACCTTTTCTGGGTTGGGGAGCAGATTCCACAAATGGTCGATATTGACGGGGAGCAGGTGCATCTTCATAATTTCGTATGGGAAATGGTCAATAAACCTGATCTTTCAGATGATGACAAAAAACAGATCAACTATTGTATAGTGCACATATCAGAAAAGGAAGCGGAATATGAAACCGATCTGGAGAAATCTGATCTCACTCCGGAGGATGCAAAAAAGTTATTCAATAAAACGGCCGGACTGCTGCGTGCACTGATGGACCTTAAAGAACTTGAGGCATCCCCTAAAAAGAAAAGATTAAGAAAGTTTCATCATTATGCGAAAAAACGCAAGATCGATGATGCTAAACGACTTGTCAAGTTTTTAGGTAAAGTGAAATCATAAAATTTGCAATTCCATCATGGTCAAATGGATGATGCAAGTTTAGCAAATATTATATCTCATGCAATTCTTTTATCAGACTAATGACGTTCAAGGACCTACACATCATATCAATGAAGGACTTTTCGCGTGATACTATTGATCATATCTTAAATACCGCTGAAAAACTTGAACCGGTCGCACGGGGTATGGAAAAGTCTGATCTTCTTGATGGGAAGATATTGTCACTTTTGTTCTTTGAACCAAGTACAAGGACACGCATGTCATTTGAGACTGCGATGATACGGCTTGGGGGAAGAGTGTTAAATCTTGGTTCTGTTGAGGCAAGTTCCATTGTAAAAGGGGAGACTCTTGCTGACACGATCCGTGTGGTTGAAGGATATTCCGATGCAATCGTCCTGAGGCACCCAAAAGAAGGTTCGGCACGAATGGCTTCTGAACTGGCATCCGTACCTATCATTAATGGCGGAGATGGTGTGGGACATCATCCGACACAAACATTCCTTGATCTATATACGATCAGAAGGGAAAGTCATCTTGACGGTGTGAAGATTGCACTTGCCGGTGACCTTAAATATGGCAGGACTGTGCACTCACTTTGTTATGCCCTGTCGCTCTACAATGCAGAGATCACACTGGTATCTCCAAAGGAACTGCGTCTGCCGGATGAAATCATCGGTGATCTTAAAAAGCGAAATATCAAGGTGAAGCAGACGGATTCCATAGAGGAAGCGATAAGCGATGTGGAAGTGCTGTATGTCACAAGGATCCAAAAAGAGCGTTTTCCTGATCCTGCAGAATACAACAAGGTTGCAAGCAGTTTGCTGATAACACCTGCGCTTCTTGAGAATGCAGATCCAAAACTTAAGATCATGCATCCGCTTCCAAGAGTCAATGAGATCGACCCGCGTGTGGATGAAACAGAACATGCCTGTTATTTCAATCAGTCATTTTACGGCGTGCCTGTTCGGATGGCATTGCTCTCACTTGTTATGGGGGCTATTGAATGACGCCAAATACAACTCCAAAACGTGAACTTCGGGTTCGCCCGATTAAGAATGGTACTGTGATCGACCATATCACAGCAGGTCAGTCACTAAACGTCCTGCGGATACTTGGAATCCCTGATTCGTCTGAAGATGTTGTCAGTGTTGTTATAAACGCATTAGGCAAGCACGGCAAAAAGGATGTTGTGAAGATAGAGAACCGTGAATTGAATGTGCGCGAGGTTGACAAGATCTCATTAATCGCACCAAATGCGGTAATTAACATCATACGTAATTTTGATGTTTTTGAGAAAAAACAGGTTGTGATACCCGAAAACGCAGAAGGCGTGGTTCGTTGTATCAATCCAAATTGTATTTCTAACAGCAGTGAACCTGTAACTTCAAAATTCAATGTCACATCGGCCGAGGGTAAGATATTGCTTAGGTGCAAGTATTGCGAGCGAGTTATTACTGAAAATATCGCTGAGCGTCTGTTATAGATCGAATCTATTTTTGTCAAAGTTAAAATAATGTAACTATTCAGCCATCCTTAAGACTCGTGTCGCGTCAACAATATAATGTCGCTAGACTAGAAGGGGGCGAGTAGATGCAAAAAACAGCGCGACCACACGCGCGCAGCGCGGCACGTTTCAACACCATTAACATGAAATATAAAATTGTTTTCAAGCAGTATCGTATTTGCCATAGCGTCAAGTTAGGCTTAGATGGTTTTTAGTTTTCGCGATCATGTGCCATTTTTTTTGGAGTAGTGTATACGCACTACGTTGAAAATTTGGCACATATCAACCAAAATATATATTATTTTAAAGGCTATGGCATGCGTTTTTGAACATTGATAATGACGTGCATTATTGATAAATTCCCACACCTATCTTGACGCCATGGCGTATTTGTATGTTTGGGTTGTGGGTTTGGCAGCAGTGGAATGCGCGCCTACGGCGGGAACTGATGCCACGTTTTCTTAACTTCCAGTCAATTGTTGTGCCACTATCTATTTATGAACTATTCAATCTAACGACAACGTTTATGCATAGCTGAATAGTTACAAGTGAAGAAACAAAATCGATTAGATCATATTCGTTGTGACTGATCCAAAACAGGCAGACATGCCTGCGCGACGTAAGTATGGTGGGAGTGGCACTGTCTCTGTAATATGTCTTAAACGTAAATCTTTTGCATTAAGCTGTAGCCATTTTGCTTAAATCATTTGAAGCTCTCAATACTGATCCGATCACATCTAATTTTAGATTATCATGTTTCAGTTTATCTTCAAACTCTTCAAGCAGTTTTAATGTACTTCGACTATAGTATCTTTCACCGCAACTTCCACAGATCAAAGTGTCAATATTGACCATTACAATATCATTTCCAAACCTTATCTCTTCGTCCACGTTTTTTTCCTGAATGTCCTGGCTGCCACAAATAATGCACTTCATTGTTTTCTCCTCCTGTATTCATCCCATAAATAAGGGTCTGGCTGGTACACAGTTACAACGATAGTCATATCATCCTCATTTGAATATGCACAAACTATATGCAACGGTTTATCTCGAGTTGAATTGCCATATATCAGTATGCTTGGATGAGGTTTATCGTCTGAATAATCTTCAATCACTTCACCATCCAGAACTGCCTCATACACTTCTTGTTCTTTAATTAGGCCAAACTCTTCTTCATGCATCTCTTTTCTTGCATGAGATGTATACAATACCCTGTCATTATCAAAGCACTTTTTTTATTCTGGATAGCATTGATTAACCTCAAGTATCCCAAAACAGGGAGTACAAAGACATATCTTTTATATCTGTAAATAATTATTCTTTCATTAGTTCTATTTATACTTAAGTATGAAGCATTATTTAACAGAAGTGGGAGATAATTGGATATTTTGTAATGAATTATACCTTGCAATCAAAACATTATTATGCCTAAAAATCCATTCACGACCCTATGTTTACTATACTAACAGGTTCACAGTTCGGTGACGAAGGTAAAGGTAAGATCGTTGATCTTATGGCAAAGGACTTTGATCTGGTAGTCCGCTTTCAGGGCGGCGACAATGCCGGACACACTGTCGTTGTCGGGGATGATGTCTACAAACTTCACCTTATCCCATCCGGCGTACTTCTTGATTCAAGGGTACTGATAGGTCCGGGTACGGTCCTCAATCCTGAAGTGCTGGCCAATGAGATTGACATGCTCGCAAAAAGCGGTACAACAGTTTCACCTGAAAAAATGGGTATCGATGCAAAAACAACAATAATCATGCCATATCATATGGAACTCGATGCACTCAGGGAATCTGAGCGCACTGAAAAGATTGGAACAACCAAACGTGGTATCGGGTTTGCATACATAGACAAAGTCGCAAGGGATGAGGTCACGATGGCAGATATTGCTGACAAGGAAAAGCTGCTCAACAGGCTTTTTGAACTTGCGCCACAAAAGGAAAGTGCCATCAAGGAACTTGGCGGAGACCCTTCAATTGTAATGGACAAGGAATTGGTTGACAAATACGTCAAACTCGGTGAAAGACTTGGTCCTTATATTACTGATGTATCTTATGAGGTCAACAAAGCGATTGAGGATGGGAAGAACGTTCTGGCAGAAGGCGCGCAGGGTGCACACCTTGATGTCATTCATGGCACTCAGAAATTCGTCACATCATCAAGTACAATATCAGGTTCTGCATGTGCCAATCTCGGTGTCGGTCCTACAAAGGTCGATGAAGTTATCGGAATTGTAAAAGCATACATTACACGTGTTGGGGAAGGTCCTCTTCCGACAGAACTTAATGATGATGCCGGCAGACAGATACAGGAAGTTGGCAGGGAATTTGGTACTACGACAGGACGGGCACGCAGATGCGGTTGGTTTGATCTGCCACTCTTGAAAAAATCGATATATCTCAATGGATACACAACTATCGCACTTACAAAACTGGATGTACTGTCCAACCTTGATCCTATCAGGATATGCACCGGATACGAATTTAACGGCAATGTGGTTGATTATCCGCCGGAGATGACATATGATCTTGCTAAGTGTACTCCTGTGTATGAAGACGTGTCAGGATGGGATGAAGATCTGACCGATGTCAGTAAGTTTGACGATCTGCCCACGGCTGCACAGGATTATGTAAATCTATTGGAAGAGATGATGGGTGTATCTATCGGATATGTTTCAGTAGGTCCGGGCAGGGCGCAGACATTTCGAAAGTAACGTTAATTGATGTAACATTATTGCTACACATATTATTAATAGAGGCAATGGCAAAATACACCAAATACCTTTAAAACCACATCAAACGCCTATACACACTCTTTATCCTTAATATTTGCCTCCAAACCCTTAGATTGACAAACTTCTAAAAGCACTTGGAGATTTAATTAAGTCTAATCTCCCCACTTTAAAAGCAGTCAATGCCGTAAGTAAAGCAGTAATATTAAAAATTGATACAAAAATTCTAGCTTGTTCAATCCCACGATTTGACATTTTAGAACGATTATGCCCAACCACTATTCATTGGTATTCGCTTAAGCAATCCATCCCTCCATTAACCGTTTTCGATTTATATTAGGATCAAGGCTGTGCTGCAAATATATCTCATATATTGTTGTCATGCTTAATTCCATTCCCATGGATTCGATTACTTCTTTTAGTAGCCTGTGTGCGTTTTCTCCGAATATTTTTGCCCAACGTAACTGAGTGTAGCGATATGCATTTTCGGGATTTACATTTTTAATAAAATTGTGTATCCTGCGTGAGCACATCAGCGTTAAAATTGCAACTCATATTAACCCCTCCACTATGCATGCTGAAAAAGTCTGAAAGTGTGGATTGTTTGATAGAAATTATATGGATTTTTATCTTTTCTTTTTGTAATTTCAATGGTTTTCCAAACAGTTTTGTATATTGTTTTTCCCGATTTCGCTTTTTAAACTTATAGTTGTTTTATCAACAGTTTTTAAAAAATCGTTGAATTGAACCAATATATATTTATACCTTTTCCCAACTATTTAAATAATAGATTATGCCCCATTGGAGTTATTTTGATCATTAGAACTGATTAAATGCTCTAATTGGCATAATCCTTTATATTTATTTTTAAAATAGTATTTTGATGCTTAAAAATCAAAATTTACACATAAAAGAAGAGGGAAAAAGAGGAAATTGAAAATAGAGGCATTTCAATCGAAATGCCATTGCCTCAAATGATTGCTTTTGTCATCAAGAGAATTAGCAAACTTTCCACCATTCAAGACATTATAGACAAAATTATGGGATTGGTTGAAGATTGATGACAACTTGCACCCCATCCTGTTTATCCCGTCAATCCTGTCTGATAAAAAATCGATTTGTTGTGCATTGTTGGAATATCTTATATACCATAAATAACATGATACCACAAACCTTAAAGTATGTTATTTTAGTTTATAGTTTCACATCTATCTAATAATTATAATCATTTTGCCCAAATAGGGAGGGAAATCCAAAATTGAGTCAACCTTGTGTTAATATCGGTATGGTAGGCCATGTCGATCATGGAAAGACCACGCTTGTAAGTGCACTGTCCGGGATCTGGACAGATACGCACAGTGAAGAGATGAAGCGTGGCATATCTATCAGATTGGGGTATGCAGATACAACATATAAGAAATGTCCGACCTGCCCTGAGCCACAGTGTTATACGGTCGCAAAAAAATGTGAACACTGCGGAGCAAAAACAGAAGATATCAGGACAATATCCTTTGTGGATGCACCCGGACACGAAACACTGATGGCAACAATGCTATCAGGTGCGGCTATAATGGATGGTGCGGTACTTGTTATCGCAGCCAACGAAAAGTGCCCACAGCCACAGACAAAAGAACACCTGATGGCACTAAACATCATCGGGATCAAGAATATCGTGATCGTGCAGAATAAAATTGACCTTGTCAAAAGGGAACAATTAATCGAACACTATCAACAGATCAAGGAATTTGTTAAAGGTACAGTAGCTGAGGACGCACCAATAGTTCCGATCTCTGCACAACAAAACATCAATATCGATGCGTTGATCGGGACAATGGAAAAAGTGATACCTACACCTGTGCATAAACTTGATAAAGCACCTCACATGCTTATTGCAAGGTCTTTTGACATTAATAAACCTGGATTATCGGTCAATAAGATAACAGGTGGAGTTCTTGGAGGAACTCTCACAGAAGGTGCCATGCATCCGGGTGACGAACTTGAGATTTGCCCTGGCCGAAAGGTTGAGAGCGAAGGTGCTACAAGATGGGTACCCATAACTACTAAAATATCAAAGATTATCGCAGGTAAGGGCGAAGTTGAAGAAGCGACACCTGGCGGATTATTAGCAGTTGGAACAACACTTGATCCAACATTGACAAAGAGTGATACATTAACAGGACAGGTCGCAGGTAAACCAGGCACACTGCCACCAACCCGCGATTCGTTCACAATGGACCTGCACTTGCTCGAACGTGTGGTCGGTGCTACGGATGAACTGGAGATAGGAGACATTAAAACCAGTGAACCCTTGATGTTGAATGTAGGTACTGCAACGACTGTTGGCGTTGTTACAAGTGCAAGAGCAGATGTGGATGTTGCTGAAGTTAAACTTAAGCGACCTGTTTGTGCACAAAGCGGCTCAATGGTAGCGATCAGCAGACGTGTCGGTTCACGATGGCGGCTTATCGGAGTAGGAGTAATCAAGGATTGAAGGTCATTATCGATACCAACGCGCTGATGATACCGATCCAGTTCAATGTCGATATTTTCGATGAACTGCAGCGTCTTGGGTTTGATGAGTTTGTGGTTCCAAAGGCTGTACTGGATGAACTCGACACCCTTGTTGAAAGATCACGAGGCAAGGATAAAATGGCGGCTAAAGTCGCACGTTCATTGGCAAATAGGTGTGAGATTGTGAATGTCACTGGTTTTGCAGATGATGTCATTTTGGAATTTGCGAATGATAGTAGCGCAGCAGTATTGACCAATGATATTAAATTGAAAAATAGATTATGCAAAAAGAATATTACGGTTGTGTATATGCGACAGAAAAATAGATTAGCAACAACGTAATTTATTTAATCGCATGCATAAAACTTATAACCATAACTTAATGATTTTGATCTTACGGGAGATATGTAGATGTACAAGAAGATGAAACTTGCCGACACGATACGAATTGCACCCGAACTGTTGGGCGAGGATGTTAATACCAGTGTAAAAAATGCATTAAAGGAAAAACTTGAGGGACGAATCGATAAGACCCTGGGTGCTATTGTTGCGATCACTGAACTTGGTGAAGTTGGTGAAGGACACATTCTTGTAGGGGATGGTGCCGTTTACTACGATGCTACTTTCGATGCAATCGTATTCACTCCTGTGCTTCAGGAAGTTATCGAAGGATTGGTTGTTGAGACTGTGGAATTCGGTGCCTTCATTAGTATTGGTGCAATGGATGGGCTTTTGCATGTGAGCCAGATTACGGATGATTTTATGTCATACGATGGAAAAAACGGCAGGCTTATCAGCAAGGTTGGAGGCAAGTCACTTGCCGAGGGTGACCATGTGCGCACACGTATTGTTGCTGTTAGTATTAATGAGCGTGAACCACGAGAGAGTAAGATCGGCTTGACTATGCGCCAGCATGCTCTTGGTAAATTTGAATGGCTTGAGGAAGACAGGAAGCCAAAATCTGATGCTGATGAGTAACTTTTATCGGAGGATTAATTTATGAGTGATCAAGTTTGCCGTGAATGTCACAGGATTGTTACAGGTCAGACATGTCCCGTGTGTGGCTCCAGTAATCTTAGTTCAGATTGGAGCGGCATGGTTGTTATTATTGACGCAGAACGATCTGAGATCGCCAAGAAGATGGACATTGATATGGCGGATAAGTACGCATTGAAGGTGCGATAGTTGGGTGCACAAATAGCACTGGCACTACCTGCAAAACTTCGTCCGGTTTTGCGCAAACCTTTTGGTGTGTTGTACACAGGAACTGGAATTGATACAATCCAAAAGATTGTACCGGAACTGGGCAGTCCCACAAAACTTATATCTGTAGGTGATGTTACAACATTCTACTTGCTCGAATCGGACATCATACCGGATGTCTGTGTTGTTGATGATCGTACAAAAAGAGAACCGGCATCAGATGATGTCGTGCTCGGTACAAAACATACAGCATTTACAACAATATCGGTTGACAACCCACCGGGTGTTATTACCGAAGATCTTATCGATGCGATCTATAATGCCATCACATCAGACCAACATATCAGACTCTTTGTCCGCGGCGAAGAGGACTTAGCAGCATTACCTGCAATCCTGATAGCCCCGATCGGTTCGGTGGTCCTGTATGGTCAACCAAATGAAGGTGTGGTGCTTGTTAAGATCACTGAATCCAAGAAAGATGAAATACGTAGTTTATTAGATCAAATTATTGAAGAATGTACATACGAGGGACAACTCGATAATGTTCGGAGGAAATTAGATGGATATTAATGTTACTGAAGATAAGAATAATGCGCTTTTAGACAGGCGGGAAATTAATTTTACAGTCAAGTTCGAGGGTCCAACCCCTTCAAGGAATGATGTGAAAGCCAAACTGGTTGCTATGTTGAATGCACCTCTTGCACTAACGATCATTCATAAATTGGATGGCGAATACGGAATGCAGGAACTCGCAGGATATGCAAAGATCTACGAGGATGAAGCACGCATGAAACAGGTTGAAGGCAAACACATGGTCACGCGAAATGAAATTCCAGCCGAGCCGGAGCCTGAAGTAGCAGAGGAACCAGAGGGTGAAGCGAAAGAAGCACCAGCTGCAGAAGAAGAACCTGAAGCAGTAGAAGAACCTGAAGCAGTAGAAGAACCTGAAGCAGTAGAAGAAAAAACTGAAGAGTAGGTGTCAAAATGGCTGTAAAAGATTATTATAAAATAAGTGGCGATTCGGTCGAAAGACTCAACCAAACCTGTCCAAAATGCGGCGATGGCGTATTTTTAGCAAACCACAAGGACAGACTTACCTGTGGCAAGTGCAGGTACACAGAGTATAAGAAATAATTTTGTTTTTTTTTGCACTATATATTTTAAAATGTATAGTGCGAGTTAATCCGACCATAAGTGGGGATTATCTCGTCGCATCACTGCCAAATAGGGTTGTGATGTGATTTTTTGACTTTTTTCAATCGATTATTATTTATTGATTAATTTATATTTTAGATGTGGAGATATACAAGTGATAAAAAGCGTGATCATTATTTTTATTGTTTTGTTATTGGCTAGTATCTTTGCAAATGCTTCTGATGCATCGGAATACATTGACACAGATCAAGATAATGCAATTTTATTGAAAAATGCTGTTTTTGATCCATTAAAACAACCACCTGTATCTGTAAATATCGGATTTGCAACATCCCAGTATTCGACTGGCACTGGGGAGTACTACATATTGCAATTCAAAGGCAATGTGCTCGAAGAGTGGAAACAGGCTGTGAAAAACACTGGCGCGGTCTTTTTTGATTATGTTCCAAATAATGCATTTATCGTGCGGATGAATTCATCTGTTAAATCACAAGTAGAAGCAATGGATATTGTACAATGGGTTGGAACTTACCAGCCGGCATATAAGATAAGTCCTGTATTCCCGGCTTCTTCAATTGCTGCCACCACAAATACAACTATGACTTTAGACGATGACACTCCATACATTATCGTTATGTTGTTCGACTCAAAGCACAATGCACAGGTAACATCAGAAATTGAAAATCTTGGCGGGGAAATCGTGGACAATGGCGGAGAAATAATGCGAGTGCGCATCGGAACTTCAAAGTTGCCCAATATTGCAGCCATGACCGGAGTTAGCTGGATCGAAAAATATGTGCAGCCCGTTATTTTTAATGATATCGCAGCCGACATAACAAATGTATCCTATGTGCAAAATACGCATGGACTGACTGGCAGTGGACAGATCGTGGCAGTGGCGGATTCTGGATTGGACACGGGTGTCGATAATCATAGCGTTAATGGAGACATACACTTAGACTTTGATAATAGGGTGACATTTTTTAATTACTGTGGCTCTAGTCCAAATGACAACAATGGTCATGGTACACATGTTACAGGTTCAGTTGCAGGCGATGGTTCTGAATCAGGTGGTTTGTACCAAGGAATGGCACCCGATGCGGACATTATTTTTCAAGGAATTGGCGATGATGAAGGGTCTAATTCTTTGTATTTTAACAATTTGACTGAAATATTCCTTGATGCCTATAATGGAGGAGCACGCATACATAGTAACAGTTGGGGTGATTCCGTGGATGGGGCATATACCGCACTTTCACATGAAACTGACCTATTTGCATGGAACAACAAAGATTTCGTAATATTATTTGCAGCAGGCAATTCAGGACCAAATGGAAATACAATCAATTCGCCAGGTACATCCAAAAATGCAATTACGGTGGGAGCGTCAGAAAGTAGTCGTTTTAGCGGTAATATTAATACTATTGCAAATTTTAGCAGCAGAGGGGCTACGGACGATGGGAGGATCAAACCTGATGTTGTAGCTCCAGGTACATCGATTATTTCAACCAGATCAAGTGTAGCACCTAATGATAGGTTGTGGGGGGATTATAATTCATACTATACATACAGTGGCGGCACAAGTATGGCAACACCAATTACAGCAGGCACAGCCGCACTTGTCAGACAATATTTTGTGTATAATGAATCGATTTCACCAAGTGCCGCCCTGATAAAAGCCACTTTGATCAATGGCGCTGCTAACATGGGCCTTTCAACTAATAACCAAGGATGGGGGCGTGTGGATATCGAAAAGTCCCTATTTCCCACATCACCGCGAAAAATGCACTATTATGATAGCATCAGCCTTACAACTTCAGAGTCATGGAATATCACATATCGTATTGTCAATAATTCCGAACCACTCCGCATAACAATAGTGTGGACAGATTATCCATCTGCAACATTTGTTGGAAAGACGCTTGTAAATGATCTTGATTTGAATGTAACAGGTCCCGATGGCAGTTATCTTGTAAATGATGGGGACAGTATTAACAATGTGGAACAGGTTGAAATTATGTCGCCTACGATTGGGTTATACACCATCACAATAAATGGAACAAATGTGCCCTATGGACCACAGCCTTTTGCAATTGTGTCTTCAGGAGCATTGTCTTCAGATGCTACTCCACCATCAGCAAGTGACGAGTTTCCAACTAATAATTCATACATTAATAATAGCACTACTTCTGTATATGTCAACATAACAGATAGCGGAGTTGGTGTAAATTTCAGCTCTATCGAGATGTCAATAAATAACAATCCAGTGATTTTCACAAATACTTCAATATCTAACGGTTACAAGATCGAGAACATTACATCTACGCCGTACGATGACGGATTATTCACAGTTTTAATTAATGCATCCGACAACGTCACCAATTCATTAACATACGACTGGTCGTTCACAATCGACACCACCCCTCCTGTCATCAATATCACCTACCCGACCGAAGGTCGGGTCATACAAACTTCCACACCAAACCTCAATATCACAACCAACGAAACATGTGACATCTGGTATCGTGTTGGAAACGCCACCAACAGCTCGGAAGTGCACGGGATGGCATTCAACACAACGCTATCACAATTAAATGACAGCCATTACAACATAACAGCATTTGCGCGCGACCTTGCAGGGAACCCGAGCTCCACGATGGTCCATTTCACGATATTCGCCACACCACCGACAATCTCTACACCAACCTCCGAGCAGATATTCTATATTACACAAAATACAACATTTGTCAACGGAACAACAGCAATCGGCACAAATGTATCCGTATATGTCAACGGTGCCCTTGTGAATGAATCTTATCCGGTGACTGGAGGGATGTTCAACATATCAGGCGTGCCGCTTGTGGATGGCACGAATATAATCAATGTCACGGCGATCTACAATGACATGGTACAGGATTATTTCAGTACGAACACAAGCTTTACAGTAAGTGTTGGACAAATACTTGACACAGGGGGTGCTAACAATATCACAATTGATGTGCCCGGCCTACCTTCTGAAATCGAATTGCCCTTTATCGATTTCAACATAACAGGACAAGGCAATAACATACCTTACAATATCTCATCATCCGTTGTAACTGCGCCTTCCGCACCTCCTGCATCAAATATCACAGGACCTGCAATTGATTTCAGCATCCCCGGATATGAATCATATTCCTTCAATAATTCGATCTCACTTACACTTGGATTTAATGCATCCTCGGTTGTAGACCTCAACAAAACAGTTATGGCGTGGTACAACAAATCAACCAGTACATGGGTATCCCTTAAGAGCACTGTTAACACAACTGCAAACACGACAACTGCAAACGTGACACACTTTACAGTCTTTGCACCGCTCGAAGATAACACGCCGCCTGCAAATATCACTGATCTTGCATCAACAGGGCAAACAACAAGTTCCATCACACTTTCGTGGACAAATTTATCCGACACGGATTATGTGGAGATATGGAGGGGTAATGCACATATCACAAATGTATCTGTAACATCATACACAAATAGCGGATTGTCAGCAGGAACATCTTACACTTATGCACTGAGACCTGTTGACATTGTTGAGAACAAAGGAAACTGGTCAAACGTTACAGTATCTACCACCTCATCTACAACACCTCCCTCCAGTAGCGGTGGCGGCGGTGGAGGAGGATCCACAGGTGAAGAATACGAGAACATCGAATTCAAAGATGTTTCACGCGTTTACATTAGTGCAGATACAGATGTCTCTTTCATCTTTAGCGAGGCTGGAAATGATATCGGATACATCGATTACAAGGCCCTGACAAGTCAGGGATACATAAGCGCAACCATCGAAGTATTAAAAGACACATCCGCGCTGGTAAAACAAGCGCCATCCGGTACAGTGTACAAAAACATGAACATCTGGTTGGGTAAGTATGGATATGCAACAGAATCTAATATTGAGAATCCTGTGGTAGGGTTTAAGGTCCAAAGATCATGGATACAGGATAACCGTATCGATGCAAATTCCATCAAACTCAACCGTTATTCAGATGATGTCTGGGCCGCACTGCCAACCACTAAAACAGATGAGGATGCCACATATATCTATTTCGAATCGCAGACACCCGGATTTTCACCATTTGCAGTAACCGCACAGGAAAAAACGATCTCATCACCGGTGTTCATAAAAAGCGAAAACATAGAAGAGCCTTTGCCGCCAGTTGAAGAGCAACCTGTTGAAATAACAACGTCAGCATCTGAAATCGAATCCGTTGAAGAAACATCAATGGGGAAATATTTCCTTATCGGTGTGCTCATTTTAACCATAATAGCGGGCGCATATATGTATAAGAAAAAACAACAAGATTAGATCAATATTTAAAATTTGTTTGATCGTCCGCAGGAGATAATTAATTGACAACCATTCTTGGAATCGAAGGGACCGCATGGAACCTGAGCGCAGCCATTGTAAATGAAAGCGATGTCGTGGCGGAGGTCACAGAGACTTACCGCCCGCTGACAGGTGGAATTCATCCCCGTGAAGCCGCACAGCACCATGCAAAATATGCCTCACAAGTAATACGCGACCTTCTTGATGAGGGAAAACAACACGGCTTAGGCGTTGGTGACATTGACGCAATCGCATTTTCACAGGGGCCCGGACTTGGACCATGCCTCCGCACAGTTGCGACCGCAGCCAGAATGCTCGCACTCTCTTTGAATATCCCTCTTGTAGGAGTAAACCACTGCATAGCACATATCGAGGTCGGAAAGTGGAAGACTCCAGCGTCTGATCCTGTTGTGCTCTATGTCAGCGGTGCCAACTCGCAGGTACTCGCATACCGGATGGGAAAATACCGTGTATTCGGGGAAACCCTTGATATCGGGATTGGGAATGCGTTTGACAAATTCGCACGCAATGCCGGATTCAGTCATCCAGGCGGACCCAAAATCGAAGAATACGCCAAAAATGCAGAAGGATACATTCCCCTGCCTTACGTGGTCAAAGGCATGGATTTCTCGTTCTCGGGACTCTCAACCGCAGCAACGGATGCACTCAAGCGCGCATCACTTCAGGATGTTTGTTACTCATTCCAGGAAACTGCTTTTGCAATGATGGTAGAAGTTACCGAGCGCGCACTTGCACACACCGGCAAGAGTGAAGTGCTTTTGGCAGGCGGGGTGGGTGCCAACATGCGCCTGCGGGAAATGCTTGACATCATGTGTGATGACAGGGGTGCATCATTCTACGTGCCTGAAAAGCGATTCATGGGTGACAACGGCGCGATGATCGCATACCTGGGACTTCTCATGCTTGAATCAGGCACTGTGACTTATATCGACAGATCGCATGTCAATCCGAATTTCAGACCGGATGATGTTGAGGTTACATGGATTGTCGAAGATGTAGGAAAGAGAGGGATTGAATAAATGTACCTTACAAGTGGCGCAGAAGCAACAGTCTACCTTAAAGATGGTGTTATTATCAAAGAGCGTGTGCCAAAACGTTATCGTCTGGTGGAACTTGATGAGCGCATCCGTAAAGAGAGAACGAGAGCGGAGGCGCGCCTGATATCTGAAGCAAGACGTATAGGGGTTCCGACACCCATAATCCACGATATCAATGGCTCTACGATCAAAATGGAATATATCGAAGGGGAGCTCATCAAAAACGTCATGACCCCGCAATTGAGTGAACGTGTCGGGGAGATCGTTGGACGGCTTCATAGTGGCGGCATAATCCATGGTGACCTGACCACATCCAATATGATACTTCATAACGACAAGATATACCTGATAGATTTCGGGCTTGCATTCGTCAGCAGGATCGTGGAATCACAAGGAGTGGATGTGCATGTACTGTTCCAGACATTTGAAAGCACTCACAAAGACCACGAAAAACTTATAGAAGCGTTCTGTAGAGGATACAGAAAAACGTTTTTGAATGCTGATGAGATCATAAAACGTGTTAAAGAGATCGAGAAGAGAGGTAGATATGCGTAAGATCATATTTGTTACAGGAAACAAGGGTAAACTCAGGGAAGCGAAAGATATCCTTGCAGCAAAGGACATTGAGGTTATCCAGAACAACCATGGTTATCCTGAACTTCAGGAAGATGAACTTGAACCCATTGCAGCATATGGTGCAAAATGGGCTGCAGAACAATTGAAGATGCCGGTCATGGTGGATGATTCGGGGTTGTTCATACATTCATTGAACGGATTCCCTGGTCCATACTCTGCGTTTGTGGAAGAGAATCTGGGCAACCAGAGGGTTTTGAAATTGATGGAAGACGAGACCGACAGGCGTGCCACATTCAAATCCGTGATCGGATATTGTGAACCCGGCGGCGAGTCTGTTGTTTTTACAGGCACGGTTGACGGAAAAATTGCATACGAAGAACGCGGATGCGGCGGTTTTGGATACGACCCCATATTCGAGTATGAAGGACAGACATTTGGCGAACTTGGTGACGCGGTGAAAAATACATTGTCCCACCGCCGCAGAGCACTGGATAAGTTCTTTGAATGGTTGGATTAAAACAAATTGATGCGGCAGGATTTGGACATCGACAAATGTCAGGCAAAATGCATGTTTTTTTAGACGATACTCGCGGAGTGGACACAATACCACTCAAACTCGTGGTGTATCTTGTCCTCACAGGTGCTGTGATGGTACTTATCGCAGTTTCGTGGGGAAATATCATGCCGTTCATAGAAGGAGCAAACGTTGACAAGCAGATCACGGATGCTGCACTAAAGATCATTTCGATTCAACAAGGTGCAGCGCGTGATCTGCTGGATACGCGCAGTGCCGATGGTTCGATGTGTATTTTTGAACTATTCCTGCCGGATAATGTAATATTTGTTGGGTTTGGTGTTGATCCCGATCCTGATGCGAATGGGAATCTCACAGACTCGGAATGGGTTGTTGAGGATAATACTATCGTGTACCAATATTCGAACGGTGTAAAAAAGCGCGTGTTCTTAAATGGGGATACGATTCAATTCAGGAATGGGGTACAGGATGCAAGTGGCAGATGGTTCATCGATACCAATCTTGATGTTGCGAATGGACATGACATGGGAGTTGTGCTTGAAGGACCAATCAATGGTGAATTTATTTTTGAGATGGTCTTTGATGGTGAGAGGCGCATGCTATCTCGTTTTTAAAAAGACCATCGCCATTGAATGTGACGTGTTTGGTTCATCAATCTTGACGCTATGGTGGGATCCAAAACCGGATTTGCACTATTCGTGGTGTTCAGGTTATGTTGGATGAAAATCTGGCAGAATTCTACGGCGTTGAAGTAAAAAGATTGAACGAACAGGTAAAACGCAATGTAGAGAGATTCCCGGAATTATTCCGTTTTCAGCTTACAGATCGTGACATGGAAATTTTGAGGTCACAAATTGTGACTTCAATAAATGGTGAAAACTTGAAGTCGCAATTTGCGACCTCAAGCTGGGGTGGAAGACGGACAAAACCCTATGTATTTACTGAACAAGGCGTTGCTATACTTGCTGGTGTTCTTAAAAGTGAAACAGCCAAAAAGTCGATCACTATCATTGACAATTATATTGATGATACTGTTTTGACCCACCTCACAAAAAGAAATAATGGCGTAAAAGTTACAATTTTCACAAAAACAATATCAAAACAACTGGCATTGGATATTAAGAAATTCAATGCACAATATCCGCCAATCGAGATTATAGAGTTCAAGAACTCCCATGACCCTTTTTATCATCATCGACAACAAAACAGTCTATCATTTCGGTGCTTCCCTCAAAGACCTCGGTAAGAAATGGTTTGCATTCTCGAAAATGGATATTGGGGCGGTTGATATGCTTACAAGGTTAGAAGGGATGAAGGTAGATGCCATTAAACAATAATCGCACATGCCTGCAAATTCAAGATACTTTTCTTCGGTCAGGTCGGCGATCAAATTCATTTGATGTGCCTCACCCGGCGTGGAGTCGGTAATTTTAGGTGGCAGCATGTGTTCTTTGCCCCCCATGCTCCTCGATTCTTGTCAGTTCATCGGCCGTTTTACACTTCCATAAACCAGTATTTTAATGAAGAAATTATATTGCTTCAGGATAATAAGGTCAAATCCACATATGGTACTCTGCAAGGCTAAATACATGTGCAGTCCGCCACTAATCTATATAGGTTATGTGTGGCAAGCAGAAAAACATATATAACTTTGGATTGACATATAATATGTAATTAAGGTGAGATAATTGGTATTAAAACTCCCGAAAAGTGGCATTTTT
>DQIO01000285.1 GCA_020793555.1 Methanosarcinaceae archaeon
ATGGAACAGTGTCAGATCATATATCTAGCGATATTGTATGGTTGACTCGACACTAGTATATTTCACAACTTTTGGTATTTTCACCAATGATTGCAGGTGGGAATTTTAAATTGCCGTTGACAGAATGTAAGTTTTATGGATTACATCAATCAAAACCAATAAGTAGTTAGAAATGATGTATTTTCATGGTGAATTTTAGATGATCTATGCAAAAGAAGCGGCACTGGCTGCTAAGAATTACTTCGAGGCAATTAAATCACACAGTTATTTCTTATTTGAAACGAGCAAGGTTGAGCACATTGATAATCATTGGATTATTCAATGTGAAGTGAAAAATGTTTTTGAAAACGAAGCAAGAAAATATGAAGTGATCGTATCCGATGAATCTGGAGATATTGTGGATGTCAGTAGGATTGATTAAGCCGTCGAAGAATGTTATTATCGATACCATCCCACTGTTGTTATTTCTGGTGGGAAACTACGACGTGAAATTGCTATCTACGTTCAAGAGGATCAAGACATACAGGTACACGGAAAAAGATTTCAGGATTTTCAGGCAATATCTTGCATATGCAAAGATTATCACTGTTACGCCAGGGGTTTTATCAGAAGTTTCTAATTTTGCTGCGCAGTTAAAGCAGGATAAGTTTAGGGCGATGCTAAAAAAAAACATTGATATTTTAGAAAACGTCGAAGAAGTTTATATTTCCAAGGGATCAATTATTGAATCTGATGAAATATTTAAATTTGGTTTCACAGATACATCCCTGATACTCGCTGCTAAGGATCATGGCGG
Organism: Methanosarcinaceae archaeon; assembly: GCA_020793555.1. Lineage (GTDB taxonomy): Archaea > Halobacteriota > Methanosarcinia > Methanosarcinales > Methanosarcinaceae > Methanovorans. The sequence goes on from DQIO01000285.1 coordinate 797, forward strand.
GCAGATTTTGACACGGGACTATAAGTTATGCCAATATTGCAAGAGTTTAGGCATCAGTGCACGCAATATTGAGGAAATTCTTGAAGTGGGGGAATTATTTAAATAAGACACAAACCAGACCGATAATTTCCTTTTATTTTAGTTCAAGTCCTGATGATATCGAATCTCTTAAATTTTTATTCATATTATGGATCCAAGTAATTCCTTTGAGACTTACCGCGATCTTATTGCTCTTTTCGATATATTCAAGAATTACCATTAACGTATTATGGTTTACTTGCTTTGGCAATCTCCTTTTAAGTTCCGCCACTGAGATTACACTTTCCGGATTTGATTTCAAGGTGTTTTCTACCATAATTATGGTATTTAATGTGGGGGAATGTTTCGGTTTCCGTTCTTGTATTATGCTTGCCATTTTGATACTCCGAACGTATGGATATATTAATATTCAAAAGTTATCAACTAATAATTATTTATGATGTATTTGTATTTATATGTACTCCTCACATTCACCATACTCACATGGCTGAAAAAAGTAAGTTTTCCTACACGGGCACCGAATTTTCGCAACATGCCTCAATTTGCGCCGCAAGTGGCGTATTTCACTGCCACCAAATTCACAACCTAAACCTACAATTCTCAAATCTGCAGATACGATACTGATGGAAAGTATCCAACCAAAAAGATTAAGAGGTTGGAAAGCAAAGCAGATGCGCAGACAGAACAGTGAGGGGAACCCATACGAGGGTCCTTTCTTTATAAAATGAAAATCAATAAGTACTCTATATAGTCATTAATGTTGATACAGATCATTAACCTGTGTGGAATCAGATAGTTTTTTCATGGATGTTTGACTTTGTGAGAACGCAAATTACGAATTAACAGGTATTGATATATTTTAATCAACAATCGTTTTGATGGATTTGTAAATTTCATGATTAATACCAATCCGGCAAATATTTTAAAAATAAAAGAGGCATACAAATGGTACAGATGTATTATGATAAAGACGCTGATATTGGCGCACTTAAAGGCAAGACAGTAGCAGTTATGGGATACGGTAGCCAGGGACATGCTCAGGCACAAAATCTTCATGATTCGGGGTTGAACGTGATCGTCGGTCTCAGGGAAGGCAGTGCACGATGGGCACAGGCTGAGAATGATGGCATCAAGGTTATGACAGTTGCAGATGCTGCAAAAGCAGCAGATGTTGTCCAGATTCTGCTTCCTGATGAGATTCAGTCAAAAGTTTACTATGCTGAGATCGAGCCTGGACTGGAAGCCGGAAATGCGCTTGTATTCTCACATGGGTTCAATATCCACTATAACCAGATCATACCTCCAAAAGATGTGGATGTCTACATGGTTGCTCCAAAGAGCCCGGGACACCTTGTCAGGAGAACATATAAGGAAGGCGCAGGCGTGCCCGGACTTATCGCAATATTCCAGGATGCAACAGGTAAGACACACGAACTCGCACTCGCACATGCAAAAGGTGTCGGATGTACCAGAGCCGGTGTCATTGAGACCACCTTCCGCGAGGAAACCGAGACCGATCTTTTCGGTGAGCAGGTAGACCTTTGCGGTGGTGTTGCATCACTCATCAAAACATCATTCGAGGTTTTGGTCGAGGCAGGATACCAGCCGGAAATGGCATACTTTGAGACATTGCATGAGTTGAAACTCATTGTTGACCTGATCCATGAAGGTGGTCTTGAAAAGATGTGGTATTCAGTGTCCAACACAGCTGAGTATGGTGGTCTTACAGTCGGTCCAAAAATTATCAATGAACTCTCCCGCGAGGCAATGTATGATGCGCTTGAGAGGATCCAGAACGGCGAGTTCGCACGCGAGTTCGTGCTTGAGGGACAGACCAACCATGCTGTTCTTACGGCAATGGAACGTCAGGAAAGGGAACATCCGGTTGAGGTTGTTGGTAAGCAGCTCAGGGCAATGATGCCATGGCTTAACAGCGAACTCAATGAAGAGTAAGTTTCTATAATCACTTAATTACCGTCGTGTTTGATACATGGCGGCTTGTTTTTCTTTTAGTATATATTTTATTGTGGGGTTTTTTATGTCTACAATTATTGATACAATTCTGTCAAGACGAAGTGTTCGGGATTTCACGGACAAACCTGTTAGTAAAGATAAGATCAATACAATTCTGGATGCCGGCAGATGGGCGCCGTCCGGTTTGAATAATCAGCCATGGCTTTATATCATTGTGCAGGAACCTGGTACGATCAAAGAAATCGCCACATGCACGCATTATAGCAATGTGGTACAAGGCGCCCCGCTTTTGATCGCTGTGTTCCTTGACCACGATGCTGAGTATAACTACGTGAAGGATGCTCAGGCGATCGGCGCCTCGATCCAGAATATGTTGCTTGCGTGTTGTGAGATGGAACTTGGGGCGGTGTGGCTTGGTGAGATATTGAACCAAAAAGAGAAGGTAAATTCCATTCTCGATGCGCCGGATTCATTGGAACTTATGGCTGTGCTTGCGATCGGACATCCGGTTGGAAAAGACCGCACATCGACACGTAAAAGTATTCAGGATGTCACATTCAACGAAAAGTTTGGGGAAGTTTGGTGAATGAAAAATTGGGATGGATATTGATTGGGATGGGGGGAGACGAAGAGATCTGATATGAGGTTTTGGTAGGAGGTAGATTCGTTTTGCCTGAATGAAATATTTGAAAAGATAATATTTCAAGCATTATCCACTTCGTCTCTATACGAACAATAGGCTACCATCGTATTTAGCAGTTTTGGTTAAATAACTGTGAAAAAATAATTAAAAGTTGATACCATTGTTGGGCATAGCACCACAAATTTTAATTTTACAATTACAGGATTTTGAGTGTTATCCGACCTTCTTCTCCAAATCTGCTGTCAGGGCATGCAGATATTGCAAGTGTTATATCCCGCATGCACCGAATTACAATATAATCACATGCTTGCGATGTGTTATTTGCCATTTGTATCATGCCATTGGCTGGAATATTAACATCAAGAAAGATGTTGATGGTATCAGGCAATGATTCGGGTTCAATTCCCAATGCACCGGATAGCAATTCGCGGCACCCGTCCTTTCCTATGATCTCTGCACGGCATCCTGGAAGTGTGATATCGATCATGGATTGCGTGTTCATGGAATCGATAATGGCATAAGGCGCTCCATCCCTGCCATATATGTGATCGCCTTCATAAAGGCGCAGGCTCATGTTGGTGTCTCTTGTCAGTCCTGCACTGAACTCCTTGAATGTGACTGTGCATGCCTGCTGTCCTGATGTGGTTATCTTTAATCCCTGTCCGTTTTTCAGGTCAATGGTCTGGGCTTGTGCGAAATCGATTATCATTTGTACCGCTTTTATTTTGATTTGATTTGCCTTGAACTTTGCGCATATGTCTGGCATCAATTGGACCCAATCTTTAACTTGACTTTCAAAGATGTTATCAAAAACAGTACTGTGCGGCTACATAATTGTAGTCCCTATCAAAACATAAACCCTATTGCTTTCGATTTGCTTCATTTCTCATAAATTTCCCCAAATTCAGCAAAGAAAACAATCGAGCTTGCATCACATCCATCTCTTCGACCATAATCTCAACTTTTCTACTCGATTTTTTCTGCACAAAAGCAAGACGAATATTGTCAGCTCACCATGCAAATATGCATGCACAGTATAAATATAATGTAGTATGGATATTCAAAACCGATATCAGGAAAATGTTTAAGATTTTCATATACCTGCGGAAAGTGCGATTAACAGGCCCCTGTTATGAATATCGCTCAATAACTTTTTTTATGATCCTGCCACTACTGCACAGTTCACAAGTTTTAGATTTATCAATACGAACAACTTTTGCATCAAATCCGTGTTCCCCCAGGTTCGCTTCAAGTTCCTCTGTATCATAAGTTTGATCATACCCGATTGCAACAATATCAGGTCTGATATCCTTTAACGGCTCGAACATGTCGGTCTCGCTTCCAAGAACTGCCCTGTCAACGATCTTAAATGCATTTACCATAGTAAGACGCTGCTCTTCCGAAATTATTGGTTTTGGCTTATGTTTTATCATTGAATCCCTAGCTACGATCACATACAATTCGTCTCCAAGTAAACGTGCTTCGGTCAAGTACAATACATGTCCCGGATGTAGTAGGTCAAATGTTCCTGTTGCGAGAACTCTTGTCAAAATATCACCTGTGTAATGGTAAGATGGTGCTAAATATTCGACAAACTTAATAACATTACTGAATTTTTACTAACAATCGATATGTTTTATATGTAAACCAGCCAATATACAATGAGGAAAAACATGTATACTGATGAACTCGCCGCACTGTTAAACACGCTTGGGAACAAGCATAGCCTCTCAATACTTGCGGAATTGGAAGACGGTGAGCAGTATGTTTCCGAACTCGCAGAGAAGATAGGGATATCACGTCCGCTTCTGTATCTTCATCTTAAGAAACTGGAAAATGTGGGGCTGGTTGAAGGGGAAATTCGACACTTTGACGAACCGCCATATACCAAAAAATACTATCGTGCAAACGATTTTCATATAGAAGTTACATTAAAACACATAAAGGATATTGTTAAAAATACTATCAAGGAGATTTAAAACATGGCATACTATACCACACAAACCGCATCTATCACATTGATCGCAGTGGTGGCAATAATTGGTTTGAGTTTAACCTACCTCAACTACAAGATGTTGACCACTATGCAAGAAGTCAATGAAAAATTAGAAAAGGTAGCGAAACTGCTGGAATCACTCGGGTAAGTGAAATAATTATATCCAACTAGAATCGTTATGAGGAAAATATGATTTCAAAAGGCCATCCATATAGCAATCATGCAACTTTTCCATGTGATTCACAATATGCAACTGTGCTGGATATGACTGCCGGCACACAGTACATACTACTGGGTTTAGTGTTAGCAATAGGTTTGGGCATGCTATTGCTATATTTTAAAATAAATTCCACTCTTGGTAAAACAAGTGAAACATTGGGTGAAATAAGTGATCTTTTTGATACACTTGAATAGATTGAGATAAAACCAATAACAAAAAAAATACTGAAATAAAAGCAATAAGATTGTGGAAACCACAATCTCATCTTAATTCAATAGTACCCTGTGGGCACTTTTCAACACAGGCACCGCATCCTGTGCACTTCTCCTGATCGATCTCTGCCAGAAACTTAGTGACCGTTATAGCTTCCTCAGGACAGGCTTTTACACACAATTTACAACCGATACACCCAATTGTGCATGCTGCCTTAACGGCTTTACCTTTGTCATGAGAGCGACATTGTACATGCACCTTTTCAGACGCTGTTGCAAGCACAAGTATATCGTTTGGACATGCATCCACACATATGCCGCAGCTTCTGCAGAGGTGAGGATTGAGTTCAGGGAGCCGTTTATCATTAATTATGAGAGCATTAAACGGACATGCCCGCACACATGTGCCCCGACCCATACAGCCGAAACTACATCCTTTCTCACCATCGGAGAGCATCATCACTGCATTACAATCTTCTATACCTTCGTAATCGAACCTATCCACGCAGTTCACACCGCCGTTGCAGCACGCATACGGATATGCCTTTTCTGACTCTGAGACATCCTGACCCATAATACCGCCAATCGCTTTTACTGCACCAAAACCACCTACCGGACATCCGTCGATCGGTGCATTCTCATTGACAACTCTATCTGCAAAATCAGCACATCCTGCAAAACCGCACGCACCGCAATTTGCACCAGGCAGGACCTCCATCACCTCTTCAACCAGGGGATTGGCTTCTACCTTGAATATCTTTGATGCTGCCATCAACATGACTCCTACAGAAAGTCCAAGACCTCCTAAAACTGCCATTGATTGTATAATTAAAGTATCAGCAGTCATAGGGGAATCACCTTAAAATAGTTGACAAAAGCCATTGACAACATCGTTGCGACCAGAAACGCATGTGGAAGTCCCTGTATGGCACCCGGGACATTGACATATTCCGCTCGTTCCCGGATCGATGCCATCATCAACATGGCGACCATATAACCAAGACCGGCTGCTATAGCGAATACAACACTGTATATAAACGGGTATTCGTTCATCACATTCAGCATTACAACTCCCAGTACCGCACAGTTCGTTGTGATTAAGGGCAGGAATATACCCAGTGACCGGTACAGTGGTGTTACGTGTTTCCTGAGTATGAACTCCACCAGCTGCACAAGAGCCGCAATCACCACAATGAAGCAAATGAGAGTTAAGAATTCAAGCTTCAAAGGAACCAGAATATACGTATAAATTATAAATGATGCAACAGCCGCCATGGTCATAACAAATATGACCGCTCCTGACATCCCGGTTGCACTCTTTAGATCCTTTGTAACACCAACGAATGAACACAGACCAAGGAATTGTATCAAAAGGAAGTTCTTAACAAACACACCATTGATCAATACTGCAATTAGAGATTCTTCTACCACTTTAATCACCTCTTGCAAGTTTCTTTGCTTTGCGGTAATTCACAATCGCCATCAATATTGCTATTGTCAAAAATGCACCAGGTGGCATAATCATAAAGGTTGCAGGATTTATTGGAACAGTTATCAATGTATGCCCGAATGGTGCGATCGCACCGGTTCCGAGAAGTTCCCTGATACCACCCATAAGCACCAGTACAAGCAAGAACCCTGTAGCACTGCCAAGTGCATCAATTAATGAATAAAAGACATTGTTCTTGTTCGCATAAGCTTCAGCACGTCCGATAATGATACAATTGACCACTATCAACGGAATGAACACGCCCAACTGCGTGTACATATCAGGCGTAAATGCTTCCATTGCCATATCAACAATTGTCACAAATGTGGCTATTATTATAATAAATATCGGAAGTCTGACCGCTGCCGGTATCTGTTTTCGAAGTGCTGAAACTATCATATTTGAACAGACCAGTACAAACGCAGCACCTGCTGCCATTCCTATGCCATTTTCAACTGATGTTGTAACTGCCAGTAATGGACACAGACCCAGTACAAGTCCGAATATAGGATTATCTGTCGTAATCCCTCGTATATATTCATCTAATACTTTACTCATAAGATCACACCTGCTTCTTTAAATCATCAACCTGCCCACGCAATGCATCTATCACAGCCTGTGACGAAATTGTAGCACCAGTGATAGAATTAATCTTTCCTCCATCGCTGGTGAGCATTAGATTATTCATTTCCACATCCTTAAACTGGCTCGTGAAATCAGGACTCACAATCAGTGCACCCAGCCCGGGTGTTTCGGAATGCTTCATAATCGTTATTCCGGTTATTCTGGTGAATTGCGCATCCACTCCTCCTGCAACCTGTATCATCCCCTGGGATCCAACCTGATCCCTGAAGAATGCATATCCAACTGTGTTACCTGATGCATCCACTCCACGATAATACAATGTCTCAAGATCACCTTCTTCATTGATTACCTTGTCACCATACACGTTTTCAAAATCCACTGCTTCCGGAACAATCTCTAATAAAGCTTCCTTCTGTGCAATATCATAGTTTATTTTCAACTGTGCCTGTGTCGGACCATAAGTCACACTTAATAGGGCAGCCGCAATGACCGAGATCAGCACCATTTTTCCAATAATGACTACGATATTTTCGTCCTTACTCATTTGCCATCACCTCCGAAAGGCTTTGGCAATGTCTTTATTTCAATATACGGTGCAATGCAGTTTGCAAGCATGAGTGCGTAGAACGTCCCTGTCACATAACTTGCATAATATCCATACAGAACTGTCAGGAAACCGCAGACGATTCCATAAATAATACGTCCTTTTTTAGTAATCGGTATCGTTGCAGAATCAGTTGCAATAAACAGCACTCCGAACAGATAAGCACCTGTGATCACATAGGAAAGATCATCTTTTAACAAAAAGACCAGCAGCAATGTTGTTACAAAATAACTGAGTGGAACTCTCCATTCAATATATCTCATTAATATAAGTACAACACCACCGATCAATGCAATCGGAGACACACCAACCAAAAACCCCGCTCCATTTTCCAGAATAAGATCAGTTAATGCTACAATGTGAGGTGTTGACTTCGTGGTCATAATTGATGTCCAAGAAAGATTCAGGAATACCCACGATACCAAAACCGGATTGAACATATAAGAACCAATGCCCCCATATGCATGTTTCACTATCGCGATCGCAAAGAACGAGCCTATGACCGCGATCCAGATCGGGGCATCATATGGAAGGACCAGTGCAAGCATCAATCCTATCAAAACTGCATGTCCATCAGCTATAGTAATTTCCTGATTGAACACTTTTTGGATCCCGGCTTCTGTTACAACTGCTGTTATTACGCTTGCAAGAAGTATTCCAAGTGCGGGTAATCCAAAGAAATAAATGGCAACCAGACTCACCGGTACAAGAGCAAGTACTTTGCCCCACATTATCTTATTAACAGTTATGCCTTTTACTTTATGGGGTGGAGCTGAAATCGTCAGGGTCATTTAGACACCTCCTTCACAAGATTCGCATCCGAGTGTCAGATTCGACGATTCTTTTTCTGCCATGTCAACATACGCTCTTTCAATCGCGACCTTTGCATACTTGATTAGCTGCAACAGCGGTATCTTCGAAGGACACTCCACTGTACAAAGACCACACTCTACACAATTCATAACATGCATCAACCGACAATCATCGAATTTACCCTGATCTGCTAAAATTGCTATACGTGTAGGGAGTATATCAACAGGACACACATCAACACATCGGGCGCAATGGATGCATGGTATGGGTTGGACAGACAAAATCTCAGAGGGAGACTGTATAAGAATCCCGGCAGTCTGCTTTACAACAGGCACTTCATCCGTGTACTGGGCAATGCCCGTATACAGCCCGTTGACTATTATCTTTCCGGGTTCACCGTTGCACCCACCGCATTGCTCAAAGATATCCTTAAATCTCATACCTATGGGCACCAGTATAGATTGCGGATTGCCCACCGGACCATACACTGACACTGGCATCAGCATGGAGGGTCTGCCATTTACTACTGCATCATACACCTCATAAGCCGGATTGACTCCGCATACAGCGACTTTGACATCCTGCGATTTCCCGCCCATCTGGCTTCTGGCACCAAGAATATCGTACACAAGAAGATTTTCCATATTTAAGGTATATGCAATTTTGAGCGGTACAACACGAATGTTGCTTTCAAGCTTAAGGTTGGATAATATTCTGAATGCTTCCTTGTTGTTTCTGTTGACTGCAATGATAGCCTGCTTTGCACCAGATGCCTTCATCAGGAATTTCAAACCCTTATAGAACTGCGAGGAGTATGAATTAATACCCACACATCCCGCGATCATTGATGATTCATAGGTGACGTTTAAGATAATAGTATCGATATTTTCGATAACCTCGCATGTAGGTGTACCGTATATCTCGACAACACCGGCATCCTTTATGATCTGTTTAATTTCGGACTGATCCGGATTATCCAGTGAGTTAAACTCAATCGACTGCTGTTGCTCGTCCACTGTTATTACAATACTTATTACCTTGTTACCTGAGGGATGAGGTAGTTCATCGATCGCGGCCACAATTCCGGAAACACTTGCATGTACCGGCGCGGATCCTAAACCCACAGCTTCACCTATCTGTTGTCCGGCAAGAACTGTATCACCTACCGATACTAAAGGTTTGCATGGTGCTCCTTTGTGCTGACGCAAGGGTATCACAACGTCTTCTGGAAGTTTCTTCAGAAAGTTGATTGTTTCCAGATTATTATAGTTTCCCATATTGTCTCTATTCTCCTATTGGGTCATTTGCATTTTCCGCATTTGAATCTTCTTCCAATGCTGGCTTGCCCTCAACCTCTGCTGGTTTTGGTCGAGGGTCATATTTGTCCACTTCAATCGACAATACAGAGTAGTCCCCGGGGGATGCAGGATCTGCATCATAACCCAGAGCTAACCAGTCCACCGGAGGTCTGTATTCATGACATATTGTGCACTCGATTGCCTCTGCGGTGAAATGGATACTGTCCAGAATAGATGTCCCTGATGCACAGTGACAATCGCCGCAGGTCAACGGAGCTGCCAGACCGACTTTTGTGCTGGCTATATTATGACTGACCCTGAAGTACAAATCCTGCTCACGCAAGACTGCATTCGGATAATCTGGTTGACCATTATTGTTGCCATCGTATGCGTGCATCTCACCGGATAAAACTTGACCGTTATTGTCAGCATCTGCTGCTATCACATCAGCCAGTGCAATCGGATTACCGATAGCTGTACTGGTATCTGGATTCAACCTGACATCAGCATTGATGCCTGCATCCCACCAGGTTACAGTGATAATATTAAACGGTACCAGTTTTACATTAGGATCATCCTTGCTGTCTGGAACCGGAAGTTTATCATCATCCATTCCATCAGACCATTCAAGTACAGGTCTGATCTCGGAATCCTTGTATATTTCTTCCTTCACACCGTTTGCCCAGTTAACAGATTCAAGTACGGTTTCTGCCGGAAGCATGGGTATGTGACAACTATCACATGCAACTACTCCATAGTGCGCGCCATCAATTACCATGCCATGACTAATACCCTCATGACAATCAATACATTCCTTCATAGCTTCACTGCTGTTAGCTGGATCAGGTACACCACCCCTGCCGATCTGGTGATCTCTTGTAATATGACATTCAGAGCATTCTACCGAATAGCTGGCATGTACATCATATTGATCATAATCACTCTGGGTCCATTTAACCCCGGTCTTTTTGGAATCACCCGAATGGCATGTGTATGCACAAGTCCGGGTTGTTGAAACACCATAAGACACAGGTTGACTTGTCAGAATAGCCCCTACCGCATCAAAGTTTGCTTCAGTGTACCTACCTTCTGCAATAGCCCTGCCACGTGCATCCCAATCATACTCTCCGGTTGGGTCATGGCAAATATTACAATCAATGTCCATGCCTTCGCCGCCATCAATCGTTTCAAGCGGTCCTCCGCCTGGATGATAATTCATGTATGACTTTGCCCAGTCATCTTCACTGCCAGGTTCAATCTCAAATCTTGTGAGATATGACATGCCATTGTACATACTGTCTTCGAAATCTCCTGCCCGCTGTACATGGTAAGATGCTACAACATCGTCGTATACATTTCCATGACAGCCGCCACATTGAAGTTCGTCCCAATGTCCATCGCTCAAATAGTGCGGAGCAGTGGCCTGATTTCCGCTGTGTCCCAAATTACCCATGTAGACGCCAGCAATCAATATGACTATAATAACTGCTGTTTTTATTATTAATCCATTCATCTTTCAAACCACCTGTTAATATTCAACCGCCTTATCTGAGTCGTACATAGGATGTTTTCTCTTTAAGAAAAAATTGTACATCGGTTTTATAAGACCAAGCACCATAGCAATAATCTGTGTTGCGACAAGGAACATTGCAATATTCAATCCGACATTGCGAATCATGTAGATTGTTTCATTTTCCATTATATTCGTTTTCGTCAGATCTGGTGTTATAATTGCAGGGTCAACAATATTCTGCCATTCTATAATCGGTAGAAGTATGTTCGTGTGCATGATGTATGTGTATGACATGCACAGATATGCGTATATAAGAGAAACCAAAGCAACTATGGCAAGTATTATACCAAATATTCTGAATGGATTTTTCTTATTACTCATTTGGAATCACCTTCCATTACCTCATCATACCATTGCGTATATTCATGCTGGACCTCATGCGCATCCATATATCCTGTGAACATTGTCTTATCAACCGGGAAACGCGCTGGTGTGAGATGTACCACATAGAAATGCAACAAAATACCACACAAGCTCAGTATTGCAAAACTGCCGTGTACAAATTTCAGGGAAAGTATTATCGATTTAGGTAAAATTGATGTAAAAAACCATGGCATCCAGATAACAATGCCTGTAACTCCCATGATCAGGGCATCAAAGATCGCAACACTGAAAATATCGATCTTTTCAAGCCAGTTGTACTTGCGATATCCTTCGGGCTGTTTTCCAATGTGGAATGAATACAAGACATCTTTTATAGCGGCCTTGCCGTCATGGATGCCAGGAAATACATTCTTCAATGGTGAAAAATCGATGAATACCAGATAGAGTGCAAAATAAATTGCATAATATAATGATGATGCAATGAGTGCAACCCCGGCAACCCGGTGGATATACATCATCTCTGAAAGACCTATAAGTCCCGGGATCCATCCAAGTTCTTTAGGAAATATAAGTGAAATTCCTGTAATATACAGTATCATGATCGAGAGGGCGCACAAGGTATGTGCTCCAATCTGTGCTTCTGAAAAACGTTCTATCATCTTAGCTGACATGGTTCACCTCACTAATTTCTAATAAGTCTAAGATGTACAATTAATGTCAGGAATGTCAGGAAGCATGCCCCACACACAACAATAAGTGTAAGACAAAGCTTTAGCAAACCAAGTAGTTCATATTCGATACTCGTCATTAATGGAAGCGATGTGTTCGGTGTATTATATGCTGACACTAAACCCATGAGCAATAGTACAAATACAACAGTAATGACACATGCAATAAAACTAATATTTGATTTTGAAACCATCTTTATTCTCCTGTTTACACCATCGGATGTTAAACCTATTATTCAGCCGCCATTTCAAGTTGCTTAATAACTACAGCGATTGTGTTTCTTAAACGCTGCTCATTCAGTATCTTCAGATCCGGTGACACATATTTATTGATTTCAAACTTTTTAGGAATTTCTTGCGTATTGAAATCCAGAGCTTTATCAAGCGTTCCTTTTTTAGTAGCTAATCCCAAAAAATTCACATTCATAAAAGCTCCCATCACATGCGCTTTAATTTCGATCCTCTCAAGGTGTGATTCAGAGTTTATGTACACCATGTTATGAGATTCAACGCCGAAATTTCTTTCGATTCCATTCCAGCCGTACTCTTCCATTAGTTGATGAATGGCAACAATGAGATATCTATCATTAGATGCCGCTGTATCACCTTTTGTGCTATGGTCACTCATAATAATACATCCTTTTATAACAATAATATTGATTTAAATTCTATAGCAGTGAATGGTCGCAAATACTTATATCTTTCGAATTTTAC
>DQIO01000284.1 GCA_020793555.1 Methanosarcinaceae archaeon
ATTATCAATGTTCAAAAACGCATGCCATAGCCTTTAAAATAATATATATTTTGGTAGATATGTGCCAAATTTTTAACGTAGTGCGTATACACTACTCCCAAAAAGAAAAAAAGTGACATATGATCGCGAAAACTAAAAACCATCTAAGCCTAACTTGACGCTATGGCAAATACGATACTGCTTGAAAACAATTTTATATTTCATATTAATGGTGTTGGAACGTGCCGCGCTGTTTTTTGCATCTACTCACCCCCTTCTAGTCAAGCGACATTATATTGTTGACGCGACACGAGTCTTAAGGATGGCTGAATAGTTACAAGAGAACCAATTAAAACCAATCCTTACATCCAGTCATAATGTCGCATCACTTCTGTGTTAAAGTCATACAAAAGACTGTTTTCGACATATCCGAAAAAGAGACAACCCTCACATTGAGTGGATATTGATTTTCTCATCTCCTTTGATGAATTCCATACATTTTCAATACCGTCTTTGATATTGCCAAGCGCATCCCTTTGGACGCGGCAATTCTCCACAGTGCCATCTGCGGTCACATTCAATATAATGTCGCTTGCATGGCATCTGTAATCGGTCGTGAGGTTCTTGACCATGGTAAGATATGAAATTGAATTGATGATCGGATAACCTTGTTTTTTCATCTCTATTATGTGCTGGACAGTATTTTGATATTTTTCCATGTCCTTTATTCCGATCTCATCCCACACACCCTTATCAATTCCCCCGAATTCATAAAGCGGTTCAAACGAGATCCTGACATCCAATTCCTTTGCAAGATGAATGAGGGGGTCGATATCATCAAGGTTCTTTCCGCTTATCACACAGTTCATAAGCAATGGATTTTTCCGTCCGTCCTTTGCCTTTTTGATTCCTGGAAGTATTTCGTCAAAATCAATTCCCCGAATTTCCTTGTAACTATCAATACCATCCACAGATACGGACAGGTAGTCAAGGTCTTTTAGCTCATCAACCCGTTTTTCAAGGAGTTTTCCATTGGTAATAAGCGATGTTATCATCCCGATATCATGGGCGTGCTTAAGTATATCAGGCAGGTCTTCCCGAAGCAGTGGCTCCACAGTCCATGCATTGTAATACATGATACCAAACGACTTTGCATCGTCAAGCATGCTGAATATCTCTTCTATGCTCATCTCGTCGCCACTGGCTTTCCAGTATTCACAAAACTTGCAGCTCATGTTGCATTTTGAATTGATGGCATGGGACATTACAAATGGTCTTTTTTTTACACGCAGTTGCCAGAGGGCCTTTGCTGTGAGTTTGGGGGAAAAGTTAGTCATGGTGATTCTAGTCGTTTTTGAGTTGTTTTAATAGACTGCATATTGTGTATGAGCTAAACAAATACGTTTTTTGTTATTAGTGGATATTTGCTGTTATTGACCTTAAGTTCTGTTGCTTTTTACGATTTTTCCAGCGATCTCGCTTTTTCGACAAATGCCATAACAGTAACCACAAAGGTGGCATGAGCCCATGTCAAAGGACTTACGCTCAAAGGACTTCCGTCAAAAGGATTCAACTGCTCTGCCAGAATGCCTGACTGTGTAGCGTGGTCTGCCACCCACAATAGTATCTCCCTCGGTTTTTGCAGATCACTTATGCTCTTTGCCTTTTTGATATGCCACTGTGCCACCCAGAGGGTGCATATAAACCATGGATTACCGGGAACAGTCTCAATGTCATCAAACTCTACCTGCTGATATGCATCATTATAGAATCGGGCGATCCCTCCTACATCTGTCTTAACCGACAGTTTGCTTTCAATAGCTTCCATGGTATTGACCACCCGAATATCGTCGGGAGGCAACACATTAAACTGGGACACAGCATATGTGCTTGCATCTATGGTCTCATCTCTAGGGTTGATGCTTCGCAGGAACCGTCCAAGTTTTTCATCATATAGGTGTTTTTCAATTCCCGCTTTAACCTCCATCGCAGCCGTATTGTATTTCTTTGCAAGATCATAATCTTCATACAATTCTGCAAATCTTGTCGCACACTTTAAACCTGCGTATACGGTTGAGGATGTGTAAGTATGGACAGCTCGATTTTCTTCCCAGAGGTTATAACTGGGTTTTGGAAGCCCGGTATCCGGATCTCTGTACCTCGTCATAAATTCAGCAGCCGGCTTAACTATTGTGGAATAAAGCGGATCAATAGTGGTGATGTATTTGGTTGTCTTATAGTGGTTCCACAGTGCAACGATTATGAGTGCAGTGCTGTCTTCCTGTATTGGAAGCTGAATACTTCCATCAGGGGCAATCCAGGGCATCCAGCCGCTCGCAAGAGTGCCCGTTGGATTGTATTTTTGCAGGAAATATCCATGTTCACTGATGAGGTCATGACAATACTCAAAAAATGCATGCGCAATTCCGGAATGACGTGCCATATCCAGCGACATGGCGATGAATGCACTGTCCCGCGGCCACATGTAACTGTATGAATCCATATTGAACCGTTCAAGTATATCACTATCATTGGCAGCGATAATCGCACCATCATTATCGATCTGCGATCTTATGATAAGCAGACTGTGTTTGAACAGGTCTGTCACCTTTGCAGGAAGATCAAAAAAGTCATATTTTTCTTTGTTCACCCATGAATGAGTGTACTGTTCAGTTTTTGCCATCATTAGCTCAGGAGTTTTTTCAATGACCAGTTTGTTGAGCCGTTTGACGTCAAAAAATGATTTCCCTGCCGCGATCCAGTAATAGATTATTTTTGTCTCACCCGCATCAAGATGCTCAGAGAACCTGATGAAACTGTTTACTGCTCCGATCTGGACAGATGTCATATTAAGATTCGCCGACGTCATTAAAGCGGATTTACTATTTTCTTTTGGACTGAGTTCATACTGGTCAAAGTGTGGAGACCCATTAATAAGGAAATATCGGGAGCGCTGGTAATGTATTATTGATTCCAATGCCGGGTCATAGATACCTGTATCACCCATTGGATGTTCGTAAAGTGCAATATCGTGGGATAAGAGCAGTTTCAGGTCGATATCCTTTGTATCAGTGTTTGTAATTGATATTTTACGAATGAACACGTTTTCGAAAGGATGTACGCATTCGTTGAACTGCAGATCGATGTCGAGTCGGTCATTGCGGAAATAAGAATCGGTTACTAGCGTGTCTTTTTTATAACCAAGCTTGTGGACCCAGTCATCCCCCAGCAGGGATACAATACCCAGATTTTTCTTTTCAACCACTATTCCTACCCGGCAATGACAACCATTTACGTGGTTCTCATCTCCTACATGAGGGTAATACATGTCTCGTATGCTTGCGTTTTCATCAATATTCACTAGCAGAGACCCATTTCCAACAACAAGTGGTTTTGGTATTTCATCACAACCTTTAACATATAATAGTTCTTATTGACTAATAGTTATTGGGTGATTGAAATAAGGGGTATTTCAACTACAAATAGTTAACAGTTTGATAAATTACAAACTATTTGAGTAAATCGACTGAAATTGATGGTTATTTTCGATTAGACTGTCATTATCTAATATACTGCAATACTTCAACTGTAAGCGCGAGTCAGCAGTTTGTATTACAAAATAGTACAGGGGGCATAAGGGGAATGGGAAAAAAACAGCAAAAAACAGATGAGATAAATGTAGGTTTCCTCTCGTATGAATATCCACCAAATGTTTATGGTGGGGTTGGAATTCATGTGGATGAACTTACTAGGCATTTGGCCAATAGTATCAACCAGGTGCATGTATTTACATCACATGTTGAAGGATTGAACAGTCAGGAATCAGGAAATGTGTATGTGCACAGGTCATCTAAACCTTCAGTACCGACATCCAATCAGTACGGTATTTTGTTTGGAAAGGTGACATCTAATTTTAACATAGGCGGTAGGTTGGAGGGATACATTTCCAATGAAAAACCCGGTCTGTTGCACTTAAATAGGGGCTTGATGGCTGCAACGGATGCGAAAAAAGCGACCAACACAATGCCGACGTCGATTGTCCGTGGTACCGGGATTGGCAGACCCAATTATATGCCCGGTGATGTCATTAAGCAGGGTATTGGGAATGAGATGGATGGTTCCCTTGCATTACCGGAATCCATACGAGGAGAATTGCCCCAATCATTTCCTATGGGGGGACTGGATGATCAGGAATCAGACAGTGTACATTTGCACGGGACACCTGAACTTTTAGCATCGACATCAAACCATTCCAAAAAGATTTTTGAAAGGATAATAACCAATAATAACGTGGCAAAGATGGTTGAGAAGTATAGTTGCAGTGATAAATTAAACCTGTTGCATTCGCATGGCGGATTGATCCAGATGGCTGCAACTGAAGTAAAAAAGACCACCCATCTGCCTTTGGTTATGACGGCTCACAGTACCGAGATTAACAGGGTCAAACCAGATAAGCTTAGCATTTTGATGGAACAGAATGTGGTGGATAAGGTAGACCGTTTCATTGCAGTATCGAAATCTATAAAAAAGGAACTGAACCAGACCTTTGGTGTTGACTATAACAAAATAACGGTAATACCGAATGGTGTGGATACTGCGGTTTTCAAGCACCAAAATACCGATGATATCCGTAGGAAATACCAACTTGACAACAGTTTCGTTGTGTTGTTCGTTGGCAGGGATGATCCACAAAAGGGTGCTAAGCGTCTTGTTGATGCCGTAAAATACCTTGCTAAGCAGATGCCAGATATTATGCTTGTTATGGTCGGTCAGAAAGATATCTATTTTGATAAACATATACTCTGTCTTCCACACGTTAGCAGGAGTGAACTCGTAAAGTTGTATTCTCTTTCCGATGTGTTCGTTCTGCCAAGTATCTATGAGCCTTTCGGTATTGTCTTAATAGAAGCCATGGCATGCGAGACCGCATGTATTGGAATGCGTGTTGGCGGAATACCTGATATTATAGACCATGGCAGGACAGGGCTTTTGGTGGGATCTAATGACTCCACAGGTATTTTTGAGGCGATATCCGATCTATACCATGATCCTGAAAAAAGAAATAGGATGGGGAAAAACGGAAGGGATAGGGTAATTTCATGCTTTGACTGGGAATCCATCTCTAAGAAGACCATTGGAGTATATCGGCAGGTACTTTCGTAAAATTTGAATATTGCAGCATGGTATAATTATTTACATGCTGTAATATTATTATGGTTTAAATCATAACTGGATTTTGAAACTGTGCCTTATGACACAAATGCTACATGATATGTTCAAGTAAGCTGAGTCTGTGACATATGTGCTGCATATAATGGTCAATAGATTGGGGCTTGTGGCGCAAATAGCTCCACACAGAGGCTGAAAGAACTAAGCCGTTATCTTTCCAAACGGATTGTCTTCGAAATAAGCAGCAAACTGTTCAACGGCTTGTGATGATTCTGCATCAGAACCAAAAAGCAATCTGGAAAGGGTTGGTCGGTTCATGTAAATGACCGCAGGTTCGCCATCAATGCCGCCAAGTTCGCCAGCCTTCTCGATCGCATCATACATGTTTCCAAAATCGTCAACAAGACCCAGACTCTTAGCCTTTGATCCGGTGTATATGCGCCCATCTGCTAAGTCCTTGACATCACTTCGACTCAAGTTGCGTCCGGTTGCCACTTCGTCAACAAAACCGTTGTATACCTCAACGATTACCGAATCAGCATATTCCTTCTCATCATCTGAAAGTCCCCTCCAGCTACCGCCCATGTCTTTAAATTCGCCTGATTTGGCAATATGGAACTCGACACCCTCTTCGTCATAAAATCTCGACATATTCTGGAATGTCCAGATGACACCAATACTTCCTGTCATGGTCGATGGATTTGCAAATATCATGTCAGTGGGTGCAGCAATATAATACGCAGCACTTGCAGCCACATCACCCATGGAAACCACGATCGGCACCCCTTCATCTTGCGCTTTCTTAATCTCTGTGACAATTTCTTCAGCTGCAGCCGGTGAACCGCCTGGGCTGTTGATACGAAGTACAATTGCCTTAACCGAATCATCCTCAACGGCATCCTGAATATAATCAGATATTTCTTCAGAGGTCACATATCCCAAACCACCGGGAACACTGCCGGAGAGTATCGTGCCCTGAACATAGATCACTGCCACCCTGTCGTCTTTAGTGTATAATTCCCCGCCTACCCCGTAGTATATTGCAGCAAAACTTGCACCAATGATCAATAGAAGGATTGCAATAAAAGCGATGTACTGTCGCTTTCGTCCTTTTCGTTTTACGGGAAACTGTTCCTGTGGAACAGGATCACTACGAATGCTATGTTGATAAGATGTATAATTTGAACTCATCTGGTGCCTCTGTGTCTATAACTATGTATGTTATTACCTTTATATTATGAATCCATATATTCAAAAGCTTTCCCCAACATTCCATATAATCTATCACCATCATTGATTACCGCAAGCGAAATATATTTTATAATTGCACACATCCAACACGATATAAATTTAAGATTAAAATTAAGATTAAATTTAAATTTAAAATTAAAATTAAAATTACAATAATACATGGAGAAATAAAATGTCCAAATTTCCATCTGATAAACCTGTGCTCGTGACCTGTGGACTTCCCTATGCAAACGGGAAAGCCCATGTAGGACACTTGCGTACATACATACCTGCCGATATTTTTGTAAGGGCTTTGAAAAAACAGGGACAAGAAGTGACATTTGTCTGCGGTTCAGACACACACGGCACGCCGATCGTGGTCAATGCAGAACAATTGAATATCACACCAAAGGAACTTGTCCGGAAATACCACAAGCATTTCGATGATACGTTCAAGGATATGAACGTAAATTTCGATGCGTTCGGAACTACGGACGATCCTGAAAACTACAATCGTACAACCGATATTGTGAACAAACTCATTGAGAACGGCTACACATACCCAAAAACGATCGAGATCGCATACTGCCCTGAATGTGACAGATCATTGCCTGACAGGTATGTAGAAGGAACCTGTCCATATTGCGGCGAGACCGCGCGAGGTGATGAATGTGACCAGGGCTGTGAAAAACATCTCGAACCCGGTGAACTGAAGGAGCCAAAGTGTACTATCTGCGGCGGTGCTGCCGAATATCGTAAGCAGGAACATTACTTCTTTAAATTATCAGAATTTAAGGATTTCCTTTTGGAACATCTTGAGCACATGGAAGGTACCTCGAACGCAAGAAACTATGCTATCGGCTGGGTTAAGAAGGAACTTATAGACTGGTGCATAACACGGAATCTCGAATGGGGTGTGAAATTCCCCGGCCATGATGACCTTGTTGTGTATGTCTGGGTGGATGCACCGATCGGGTATATCGCATTTACCGAGGAATGGGCAAAGGAAAACAATGAGGATTGGGAAAAGTTCTGGAAAGGCGATGGAAGGATCATCCATTTCATTGGCGGAGACATCACCTACCACCATTGCGTATTCTGGCCTGCAATGTTAAAAGGTGCAGGTTACAGTCAGCCATGGGGAGTCGTGGCTTCAGGAATGGTGAAGATCGAGAACAAGAAGTTCTCAAAGAGCCGTGGATATGTTGTCTGGGTCGGAGAGGATTATCTTGACCATGGATTCCATCCTGACCTTCTGCGCTACTACCTCACAAGTTACACATCACACACAAAGGAGTTGAACTTCTCATGGAAAGTGTTCCAGGAAAAGATCAACACCGAACTTGTTGCCGTATTTGGCAATTTCCTGTACAGGACGCTGCTGTTCACTCACAAGAACTTTGGCGAGATACCGGAAGGTGAGATTGACAGGGAGGTGCTGGATAAAATAACCGATACGATCACCAAGGTCAATAAACCTATGGGCGAATATGAGTTCAAGAAGGCAGTGGATTCTGCAATGGCTCTGGCATCCTACGGTAATGTGTATTTCCAGTCAAATGAGCCATGGAAACTTATCAAGAAGGATAAGGCTGCCTGTGGCAAGGTAGTTGCAAACTGCGCCCAGATCGCAAAGGCGCTGATTCTCCTTTTCGAGCCAGTGTTGCCACAAAAAATGGAAGATGCGTGGAAACAGATCGGAATGAGCAGCGATGTTCATGCTGCTACATATAGTGATGCAACGGTGTTGGTCAATAGTGGAACAACGCTTCCAAAACCTACGATCCTGTTTGAGAAGATCGAGGATGACAAGACCGAAGAGATGGAAACGATCTCAAATAAAAGAGTGGCGGAAGCGATTGCAAAGGAATCCGGCACAAAGGAAAAAGAAGGAGCCGTGAAGAAAATGGAAGAAGAAATAGAAATAGAGACTATAACAACAGAAGAGATCACGTTTGATGATTTTTCAAAATTGGATATTAGGATTGGAACAATTGTTACAGCTGAACCTGTGAAGAAATCCAACAAATTGATGCGCCTTGAGGTAGATATTGGCGAGGATTCGCCTCGACAGCTGGTTGCAGGGATCAAGGAGACGCACGACCCTGAGCAGATCATTGGACGTCAGGTCGTTGTTCTTGCAAACCTCAAACCTGCGAAACTCTGCGGCGTGGAGTCAAGAGGTATGGTGCTTGCGGGCGATACTGAAGGTGCGGTATTGCTGATGCCTGAAGAGGAAGTCGCGCCCGGAACAAGAGTTCGATAAATGGGAATTGGGGGTTGTGCAGTTCTATTTTATTGACTTAGCTTGACATTGTCAGATTAACATTTAATCCTTCTGAATTTTCATTTTTAATTTCATACCAATCAAGATTGGACAGCCTCTAAGTTCTCGAATATTTTCGAAAGCCCAATCTCTTTCAGCGATGACTTTTATGGCAGTTTCTTCGAGTTCCTTGATGTAGTCAGCAGAATTCAGTCTTCACACACTACTGTTATGTCAATAACACAATGTCGCGGGACGGAAGGGGTTAAGATAGATGCAAAAAACGACGCGAGCGCGCAAAAGCGCGGCACGTTCCTATACCATGAACGCAAAATACAAAACGGTTTTTAAGCGGCGTCATGTTTGCAGATATGAGAATTGCATTGTTGGATTTGGGGTTTTGGGTTGTTGTGGGTTTGGTAGTAGTGGAATCCGCCGCCTACGGCGGTAACTGATGCTCCGTTTTCTATAGTTTAGGTCAATTGCTGTGCCTCTATCTTTAACATCGGCACCTGCATGTACGCACAATTGCCCGCGTGTGTTCCTAAGTCTGTGCGCTGACGACACTGTGTAGAAACCGATCGGTAATTTTGGAGTCTAATTTCATATGACCTATGCCCTTCATAATCAGACACTTGATAGTTGACGTGACACTACCACATAAACTGTTTTGTTAAAATATTCCTTTGGACAATCAATCTTTGCCCCAGTGCCAAATTTGGTAACGGTTTTCTGAAAGAAACCTATTAATCCATCGGTTAGAAGAAGATTGCCGGTGTTTATTTCTATGCGTTTCATCAACAACTGTGTATATATGAATATATATATATATATATAAAATTTTTCGGTAAAAATACCGAATTAATACTGGTTATAATTGGGCAGCTAAACAAATACTAATTTTCAATTCAATTGCCCGCTTAAACTTAACCTAAAATCGATTCATGTAATCGCTTCTATAACTTCTGCAGGTAGTCCTTTTGCAAGCGTTTTGTCTACCACGATATAATCTTTTATCGCACGGACAGCTTCAAATGGCACGATTATGTATTGATCATCTGTATGATATTTTGATGTATCCAGTGCCAGATCAGGTTTTACAAGTAAGTCCACCAGATCACCGGTCTTTACATCCATTACCATATTAAACAATACACCCAATTCAGTCCCATCCGTAGCCATAACTTGCTTGCTGGACAGGTTTTTTGCAAACACTTTTGACATATTCATCACTCCATAAATTATAGTTATTAGTCGTATCTTTACCTATATCCTATATAAGAACTTGGTTCTGCGCTCTGTATGCCGCCTTTGAACAGGTCTTGTATCTTCTCGTAGTACTCGACCATGTTCTCAGATATTGTTGGTCTCACTTTTTGAAGTGCTTCCTCGAAATGTGCCATTGTTACGATATTGGTCTCAAAGTCACTTCGAAGCGCAAGCATAACTGCTTCCCTGCACACGGATTCAATATCAGCTCCAACATACCTTTCAGTAATATCGGCAAGAGTTTCAATGTTAACATCATCTGCGAGCGGAATACCTTTTGTATGTATCTTGAATATCTTGATCCTTCCCTGACGTGCAGGCGGACCAACAAGTACTAAACGATCGAAACGTCCCGATCGCAAAAGCGCAGGGTCAATGATATCAGGTCGGTTGGTTGCAGCAATAACAACGATCTCTTTTAACGCTTCAAGTCCGTCAAGTTCGGTCAGAAGTTGGTTGACAACGCGCTCTGACACCTTTCCGTCTTCTGACGTTGCACTGCGCATTGGTGCTATTGAATCGATCTCATCAAAGAATATAATACACGGAGACACCTGTCTGGCTTTCTTGAACGTTTCACGGATCGCTTTTTCCGATTCCCCAACCCACTTTGAAAGCATTTGTGGTCCTTTTATACTAATGAAATTCGCATTTGATTCGTTTGCAACAGCCTGTGCGATCAATGTTTTTCCGGTACCTGGGGGGCCAAATAACAGAATGCCTTTCGGAGGTTTTATTCCCATTTCGACAAACTTTTCAGGTCTTTTAATAGGCCATTCAACAGCCTCGACAATCTCCTGTTTGACATTGTCAAGTCCGCCCACATCAGTCCAATCGACAGACGGGATCTCAACCAACACTTCCCGCATGGCAGATGGTTCAATCTCCCATAGGGCACTTTCGAAATCCCCGGATGATACGATGATCTCATCCAGTTTTTCCTGTGGTATATCTTCATCCAGATTGAAATCAGGGAGGAATCTTTGTAGAGAGCGCATGGCTGCTTCTTGTACCAGTGACAAAAGATCGGCACCAACAAAACCCTGTGTATGATTTGAAAGGTATTCAAGATCCAGGTCTTCTCCAAGCGGCATTCCTCTTGTGTGTATCTGCAATATTTCAAGCCGATCTGCGCTGTCTGGAACCCCTATCTCGATCTCACGGTCAAACCTGCCTGGTCTGCGGAGTGCGGGATCGATAGCATCAATGCGGTTAGTTGCGCCAATAACTACTACCTGACCACGCTCAACCAACCCATCAAGCATTGTCAGAAGTTGGGCAACGACTCTTCGTTCCACTTCACCTGTGACGTTTTCACGTTTTGGTGCTATTGAATCGATCTCATCAATGAAAATAATGGAAGGAGCATCTTCTGTGGCTTCCTCGAATAGTTTACGGATACGTTCCTCGCTTTCACCGTAATATTTCCCCATGATCTCAGGTCCTGCGATGTAGATGAAATTTGCACGTGATTCGCTTGCAACAGCCTTTGCGATCAAGGTTTTTCCGGTACCGGGCGGACCATATAATATTATGCCCTTTGGTGGTTCTATATTAAGTCGCCGGAATATTTCAGGATGCTTGAGCGGAAGTTCGATCATCTCACGAACACGCTGGATCTCATCCCCAAGCCCTCCAATATCTTCATAGGTAAATCCCCTTGCTGCGCTTTCATATCCCCTGACAGGTTTTTGGCGCAGTTCGACCTCTGTCATTTCATTTATGATAAGGATACCTTCTTCGGGATCGGTTTCGATTGCGATTAATGGAATTGCCTGTCCGCTTGCCATTGGACCAGCCATTGGCTGGGTCATTGAACTTACTATTGGTATAACGTCGCCTTTGATAACAGGACGCTTGAGGATGTTGTGTTTGATTATGTCACCTGTGTTCTCTCCAAATTCCACATCCACGCCTTCAGGTGGAGCCAACAGCACACGCTCTGCAGGGATGACCTCTGTTTTTCTGATGGTGACACGCTCACCTATACCGACTCCGGCATTCTGCCTGATAAAACCGTCAATTCGAATGATGCCCTGTCCCCAGTCCTGCCTGTCTGCTCTCCAGACCTTTGCAGCCGTCTTTTTCTTACCCGTGATCTCTACAATATCGCCGGGGGATAGTTGCAGACTTAGAAGAGTGCTTGGGTCAAGGCGAATGATGCCACGTCCAAAGTCGCTCGGATGTGCTTTTTCAACTTTTATCTGTATTTCATCCATTGAGTTCATCCCGAAAAACAATTTTGTTTATGATTTTGTGTATATATGGTATATAATTAGTATATAGAGGCTGTTCAATAATCACTATAAATAATAAATTTCTTGCTTATTTTTCGATTTAAAGCCTTAATCCATCTCCTTTTTTTTCAGATTTTAAGTTGTTGGACAGACTCTATAATCTATAAAATTATGTTATCTGATGCTCATATTCTATCCAATACATAAAAACTATATGGTTTCAAATTTATTGATTGATAGTGATTTTTGATGCAGGCATTGATATTTGACCCTTTTTCGGGCGCTTCGGGAGATATGATTATTGCAAGTCTGGTCGACCTTGGGGCAGATGCATTCGCAGTGCGCGAGGCAATGGAATCGGCTGCTGATGTCTCGGTTTCCGTTGATCGTGTATCAAAACGCGGTATTGGTGCTGTTAATGTGAAAGTTAAGGTTACTACCGGAAAAGAACTTTCCCGCAGTTATCTTGAACTGATAGATGAGATAAAGTCAGCCTCCCTGCCCAAAAAGGTGGAGAAGGATGCACTTGCGGTTTTTTCCCTGATGGCAGATGCGGAGTCAAAGGTTCATGGAGAGAACCTTGAAACCATCCATTTCCACGAGGTCGGGCAGAACGACGCGATCGCTGATGTTGTGGGTGCATGCACTGCGATCCATGAACTTGAGTGGGATAAGATACACTGCACGCCAATTACTGTTGGCAGTGGCTTTGTTGAATCGGCACACGGCATATTGCCGGTTCCGGCACCCGCAACCCTTGCGATACTGTGCGCCAGCAGGATGTTGTTCAAAGGCGGCGCAGTCGAGCGTGAATTGCTGACCCCCACAGGCGCGGCGCTGTTGTCTCATTTTTCAACTCCTGTGGATTCTTTTCCCCAATCCACTCCAACCCGTATAGGTTACGGTGCAGGGGATGCGGACACGCCGCATCCAAACGTTCTGCGCGCGGTTCTGGCGGATGTGGACGATGCACTGATTCAAGATCACATCGAGGTGCTTGAAACCAATGTTGATGATGTCACGGGTGAAGTCCTTGGAAACCTGATCGATGAACTGCTTTTGATGGGCGCGCGGGATGTTACGATAACTCCTGCGACTATGAAAAAAGGCAGAGCAGGCCATATTATCCATGTCATTTCAAAGTCACACGACACTTCAAAACTCGCGCGCAAGATTATCACCGAGACCGGCTCGCTAGGGGTTCGTGTGATTCCAACGCGTCATCGTCTGATAGCAGGCAGGCGTATGGATAGTGTTAAAATAATGGTTGAGGGGCAGGAGTTTGAGATCGCGGTCAAGATCGCACGGGATACACACGGCTCGCTGCTCAATATCTCGGCTGAGTTTGAGGATTGCAAGAAGGTGGCCAAGGTTTGTGGGGTGCCGCTTAAGGATGTTATCCGAAGGGCTGAAGGGGCTGCTTGGGAGAGGTTTTAGGTGAGTTGCTATGGAAGAAGTTTTCAAAATGGAAATGTTTGAAAGGTATCTCAAAAACGGCGAATTAAGTGACGATGACTGGGAATTTTGCGAAAGGGTGGACTGGCATCCTGTTGGTGAACTTCCTTTGAGAGATGAGGTTATTGAAAGACTTAATTGGGCTAAAGAAGGCAAATTTATTAAATTGAGTTCTATTGGTGATTTATCTTAATCGTTATACCCCGCAGCTCTGCTGCGATTGGGTGTGCCGTCGCAACGTTTGACTATTTCGGGGCTTATAACCTTCACTTCCGTTGTGGCCTGGTATCCCATCCCCCCAGCTTCACATCAGTCTGTTACCAGACTGGGTGTGGGGTTCAGTTCTGAGGTGGTGGCTAGCCTTT
>DQIO01000283.1 GCA_020793555.1 Methanosarcinaceae archaeon
TATGAACTTCAACTACCTGGTGCAGCTCACAAAATGGTTACAGTAAATACATCAGCTGATAATGGTGGACTTAAAGATGAAGATGCTACATGTATTGCTTGTCACTCAAGAGCAGTTGTAAGTCTTGCAGGTTCATCACTGGGTAACCATAATGCCAGTACAGGCATTATTTACATCACCAATGGTACTGAAGTTACAAACTGGATGTACGATGACGCCCAATAAGGCTATATTATAGCCTTATTCTTTTTTTTATGAAAATGCATAAAATTATTATTCTATTTTTGTTTTGTTTCATTTTAACAACTGCTGGTTGTGTGGATAACATCGATAAATTGAAGCAAACGAGCCCAGTGTTGCATCTGGATTTGTTCGTAGTAGAAGATGATGGAAAAGTAACATTGGATTTACAACAAACTGACCGATACACAGAAAACATATCAGTATTAAAGCAAACTCGATATGACAAGGTAAACTCCCCCCCATACATTGCAGGAATAGTGTTTTACAACAATGATAAAATTTCATATATTGCATCTACACCATATAATGGATCAGGAAATTACACACTTACTTTCACATTTGAAAATGGAAAACTTTTGCCTAAATCATCTAATGAATCAATTTTAGTAAAACTTGAATTTGTTGATGCAAATGGACAGTTAAATAATATTGAACGCATTAATGTACGTTGGGCATAAAGTGTATAATTAAAAAGAACAATTATAACATCGTATGCAAAATACAATAATATATACTGCAGGACTTACATTTCTCGTATTGCTGATAGTCTACCTGCAAACCACTGGTAAAATAGCAATACAAAATACAAAATTGATATATCCTATAAAACGCATCTTGACGCGCAATAATAGTGTTGATTCCTATCTAAAAAATCGCGCGATTGCATTTAAAACTAAAGCCGCCACCAAAAATTTATTTTTTATATTACTAACAACTTTGCTAATTGGTTTTATTTTATACAGTTATGTATTCTTCACAACACCTGTTTCAAACAGCATGCGTCCAACATTCGAAGTTGGTGATCTGGTATTAATGCAAAAATTCGATACCGAATCTCAAAAAGGCGATATTGTCATGTTCGGTCAAGCATTCATAGGAAAAGATCAAATTATAATACATAGAGTCTACAGTGTAACTCCAGAAGGCATAAAAACTAAAGGTGATGCTGGTGCAATTGATTATTGGATAACCCGCCCTGAACAAATTTATGCAAAAGCCATAACTATCGGAGGACAACCGATCGTAATAAAATCAGTCGGGCATTACTTCTTAGATACCCAGATATCATCATCCTTCGCTCGCGAATTTGGATTCATGCAAGCCATAGTTCAAGGCGGCAAAAAATTTGGCCTCCTGATATTCGTCATCTGCATCGTAGCATACACATGGCTCTCCATAAACGACATAAAAAAACAAAACAAATACCGCCGCAACTAAACTCTAAACCCCATCAAACCCTTCAACGACTCTCTTATTCTGCCCCCGCATCCCAACAGTAACCCTGATCAGCGACTCGCCTGCATTCCTAAACGACGAACAATCCCGCACAATAATCCCCTTCTCAAGCAACCCATCGCAAACATCCTTAGCCTTAAGCAGCGCCACATTCACCATCACAAAGTTCGCCTGCGAATCATGTACCTTAAACGGGATGTGTTCCTTCAGATACTCGCGACCCTCTCGTGCAAGCTCGATACTTTTTTCCAGATGTTCCACATCCGATAACGCAGCCACCCCCGCAGCAATCGCTGCACTGCTCACATTAAACGGTGTTGCTACCCTCATATACTCAGACTTCAGCCATTGCGGCATAATTCCATAACCAATGCGCAAACCTGCGAGACCGAACGCCTTTGAAAATGTCCTTCCGACTATTATGTTATCATACTCATTTACAAGATGCGCAAGACTGCTGTCTGCAAACTCAACATACGCTTCATCCACAAACACAAGACTGCGCGTAGACTCTGCAATCGCACGCACATCCAACTCTGACACCAAATTTCCGGACGGGTTGTTCGGTGAACACAAAAATATCACCTTGGTACGTGAGGACACCGCTTCCAGCAATGCTTCAACATCCACAGCATAATCCTCATCCCGCTTAACGAACACAGGAACAGCACCATTTGCACGCGCCGCAATCTCATAATATGAAAACGTCGGCGTAGGAATAATCACCTCATCTCCGTGCGTAATAATAAGCCGCATCAACCCGTCGATCAAACCATCCATCCCGGGACCTGACGCAGCAATATTGCTTGCAGGAAATCCGGTATATCCAGACAGCGCATCAACCAGTTCACACGCATCCGCCGACGGATAGATACTTACTTTTGACGCATGCTCGATAAGCGCATCAACCGCTTTCGGTGACGGACCAAGTGGATTTTCGTTCGAGCCTAACTTAAAATCGATGCGAATCCTTGTTTGCAATTTCACTCATCCCACCTTACATACCACCATGACATCTCAACTTCACACAAATGCTTTATATACAGTTTGAGTATACATATATTCATGGAGTCAAATGCAGCCTATATATCAAATAATTTACTAGACGAATTAATTAAGATACGGGAAGATCTGGATTACATAAAAAAAGTCATATCTGAACCTGAAATTAAAGATGTATTTCTCACAAAAAAAGAAGAAATGTTGGTCAGAGAAACGATGGATGAGCGGAAGAATGGAGAACTTCTAAGGTTCGAAGACGTTTTTGAGGATTAATGAAGTATTCAATCTATTTCAAAAAGGGCACCAAAAAGTTTTTGGACAGATTGGATAAAATACAGAAAAAACGAATAAAAGAGAGATTGCTTATTTTATCCGACAACCCATTCCCAGAAAATGTAAAAACTGTAGTGGGAATGGAAAATGTTTTACGACTTAGAATTGGAGATTTTCGGTTACTATATATTTTAGATCGTAATGAAAAGGAAATCTATGTTGTGAAGATCGATAAACGAAGTCGAGTATATCGAAAATAATCTCCTGATCATATAATTGCAGATACTACCACAAATCCGTATAATCTGCAAAATCTGTGTCTTTTATTAAATTTTAGACACGGATTCTTAAAGCCCGTGTCCGGTACAATCGTCATTGATACCCGAACGCCCCAAACCCTTCAACGACTCTATTATTCTGCCCCCGCATCCCAACAGTAACCCTGATCAGCGACTCGCCTGCATTCCTAAACGACGAACAATCCCGCACAATAATCCCCTTCTCAAGCAACCCATCGCAAACATCCTTAGCCTTAAGCAGCGCCACATTCACCATCACAAAGTTCGCCTGCGAATCATGTACCTTAAACGGGATGTGTTCCTTCAGATACTCGCGACCCTCTCGTGCAAGCTCGATACTTTTTTCCAGATGTTCCACATCCGATAACGCAGCCACCCCCGCAGCAATCGCTGCACTGCTCACATTAAACGGTGTTGCTACCCTCATATACTCAGACTTCAGCCATTGCGGCATAATTCCATAACCAATGCGCAAACCTGCGAGACCGAACGCCTTTGAAAATGTCCTTCCGACTATTATGTTATCATACTCATTTACAAGATGCGCAAGACTGCTGTCTGCAAACTCAACATACGCTTCATCCACAAACACAAGACTGCGCGTAGACTCTGCAATCGCACGCACATCCAACTCTGACACCAAATTTCCGGACGGGTTGTTCGGTGAACACAAAAATATCACCTTGGTACGTGAGGACACCGCTTCCAGCAATGCTTCAACATCCACAGCATAATCCTCATCCCGCTTAACGAACACAGGAACAGCACCATTTGCACGCGCCGCAATCTCATAATATGAAAACGTCGGCGTAGGAATAATCACCTCATCTCCGTGCGTAATAATAAGCCGCATCAACCCGTCGATCAAACCATCCATCCCGGGACCTGACGCAGCAATATTGCTTGCAGGAAATCCGGTATATCCAGACAGCGCATCAACCAGTTCACACGCATCCGCCGACGGATAGATACTTACTTTTGACGCATGCTCGATAAGCGCATCAACAGCTTTCGGTGACGGACCAAGCGGATTTTCGTTCGAACCTAACTTGATTATCGAATCCGGGTCAAGCCCATACGCACGCGCAATGTCTTCGATCGATTTACCGGGCACATATTCCTTGATACCGAATATCTCTTCCTTAATAAGATCAACCCTGCTCAATTACATCCACCACCATATCGATCTGTTCTTTTGTGATCACAAGTGGCGGTGCAATGCGTATTACCGAATCCGATGTACAATTCAGTAGCACGCCATGCTCGCGTGCATAATCAACAATATCTGCGCAATTGGTGTTGAGTTCAACCCCGATCATCAATCCCCTGCCGCGTACTTCAACCACATCATCCCGCGTGAGAGTTACAAGTCGTTTAGCGAAATATTTCCCCATCTCATTTGAACGTTCGACAAGTTTCTCCTCGCGTATCGCTTCGATCGCACCAAGTGATGCTGCACATGCCAGAGGGTTCCCACCAAAAGTTGAAGCATGTTCACTCTTGCCAAACGTAATATCATCCCTTGCAACAATTGCACCCATTGGAAAACCGCCGCCAAGCGCTTTTGCCATAGTCATAATATCAGGTTCAACACCAAAATGCTCCTTGCAGAACCACTTACCTGTCCGGCCAAATCCAGTCTGCACTTCATCAAATATCAAAAGAGTACCGGCATCATCGCATACCTCACGAACCTCTTTCAAATAATCATCCGATGGAACATTTATGCCACCCTCGCCCTGAATAGGTTCAAGGATAACCGCTGCCGTATTCTTTGTGATCGCATTGGCAACAGCCTCTGCATCATTGTAAGGCACAAATGTAGCATCTTTCACCAATGGTTCAAAAGGACTCCTGTATATCTCTTTATGCGTAACAGCCAATGCACCCATCGTGCGTCCATGAAATGAATAATCAGCTGCAACAAAATCCGTCTTTTTTGTTGTAATACGAGCAAGTTTCATAGCTGCTTCAACAGCCTCAGCTCCAGAATTGCAAAAAAATGCACGACTCATACCGGTTATTGAAATCAGTTGCTCAGCAAGATTTGCCTGAACCTCAGTATAATACAAGTTCGACACATGGATCAATCGTTCTGCCTGCTGCTTTATCGCTTTTACAACACGAGGATGACAGTGCCCAACATTGTTAACTGCAATACCTGCAACACAATCAACATATTCCTTGCCGGTTGTATCAAAAACAACAGAGCCACTGCCACTTTCCAGTGCCATTGGTTGCCGTGTGTATGTTTGCATCACATACTGCGCATCTTTTTTCACTATCAATTCAAAATCTGTTGTTGATCTGGAAGAAACATATTTGGTCAAATAATCACCTGTAATTGCAATAATAAATTTATAATTGTATTCTATATTATAAGCTAAGTCTAAAATTAATATGTATTGTAAGTTAAAGTATCTTGGCTATTTTTTTACTTGCTGATTTCATGTCATTGAGGATTAAACCAAGACTACCTGCATTGTCTGCTAAAACTACCAAAAGTGCTTTTGGACCGGCTTCGGCCGTAATAACGTGTTTCGTTTCGGTTTCCACAATAATCGATTTAGGTGTCTCATCACTAAGACGTGTTGTTGTTGATTCGGCTGACATATAAAGAGTTGCTGTAAGTGCTGCAAAAGCCTCACTGCTAAGTGTTCCACTCTCTGTTGATACCATAAGTAAACCGTGTCTCGAAACAATTGCTGAAAGTTCCACACCTCCCGCAGATTCAAGATCAGAAAGGATCTTATCAAGCATCTCCTTTGTCGTAACCATTACAACACGCCTCGCTTAGGAGATTTTAGTGCATCATAAATATAATAGAGAAGTGTGAGTGTAAGTATCTGAAATATCGTTATGAATAAACCTTCCACCACATCAAGATTTCCATCAATTAAATGCAATAATTCTGCCATATGCAAAAGTGACGCTGCTAAAAAAAATATTCCACCAATTGTCAAAAGGTTGAAAAAACGTTTGATCCTTTCAAACTGCAAAAATAATCGCGATCTAATAACATCTGCATCCGTAACCCTGAGTAAATTTGAAATCTGTACAAATAAAACAACAAGCAACAACCTTACAACAAGATCGATAAAATCGAAAATCAGAGCATTAACCATATTTCACCTTTATTTGAGATTTTACATATTTATGTTGACCATATTATTTAGATTTTTTTGATGATATTAATACCAATGTCGTCACATCATATATTTTAAGCATAAAAAATCGTCAATTTTTTAATTTTAGCATTGTATATATTTCATAAATATATAGTCGAGTAAATCCGGGCGTTAGCGAGGATTTTCTTGTTCAAACATCCAATTCCATTAACTCACGTTCACTATATTCTTCTTCCACGTCGCGCTCAAATTCGATTCCCCCGGTAGCACGCATTACACCATCTACTCTTGCACTTTCATGAATCGTAATGAAATCCGCATTGATCTCACCAAGAATATGGCTACCCTCACTAATATGAACATTGCCTCTTGATATCAGATTCCCATGAATCGTATTATTTTCACCAAGCACCACATCTTCAATTGTCCTGATACTGCCATACAATGTTGAGCCATTACCCATTTCAAGAGATGTCGAACGAATGTTACCCACAAGCCTACAATCGTCCCCAATTATAGCGTGTGCAGGCACACGAATAGAATCAACTGATATCTTTGAACCGTTTGGAACGATCATCACTGCATCACCGATAATTTCAGAATTCTCTTCAAATATCTCATCAAGTGCTTTCTCGACTTCCTCGTCTTTCCCAAGCCGCAATAATTCACTTACGTATAGAAACAAATAAACCATAACAGGTACTGGATTCCTTATAACGATCCACCCTTTTGCCTCAAATCCACTATTGATCTTTACATCGTTGCCAATGTCCAGATCACCTTTTACGATCAATTTGCCATCAATTGTGACAAACTCCCCAAGATAAGCATTCGTATCTGTTTTAACATTACCACCGATCTTCGACCACATATCAATCCTTACATCGGACACGGCAGCCACATCGCCACTGACCTGTACCCTCTCACCCAGTATCGCAGAATTTGCTATCAGCCCGTATTTAATATCTGAATGATTGCCAACAACAATATCCCCATCCACAACTATTGTGTGTTCTTCCATTCTTGTATTGTTGGGAATCACAAATGTTTTTAAAAAGTCATCTTCTGCGATTGTTTCACACTCCAGATCAAGGAACTTCCATTAACTCGAATCATTCTCATGTATTGATATGAGAATTAATATATATAGATTTATCAACGTCTTTAAATTAAACTTTAAATTTAAACAATTACTGATTCTTACCACGTCGTATATCGACCGCACCGCCTTTATCAAGAACAGATATTTCATCAGGCGAGAGTAACAACTGCCCTGTAGCTATGAGTTCATTCGACTCATCGACCACCAGTACTTCCTCACCTGCACGAAGATTTTGGTCCATCTCAACAACATGCTTTGCAAATGCAGTCTTTCCTTTGGATACAAAAGGCACAGCATCCTCACAGACAACAACCTTAAGGGCTTCTTTCGGAACACAACTTTTCACCAATCCTGCACCATACATGCTTAATGTGAGCGTACCATCCCTTGCCCTGACAGTTGCAATACGCTTGTCTTTATGCAAGATCTGTCGCACACGTTTCGTTTTTGATAACTGGAAAGTGGCATCGTCTGGAAAAAGTGCCACACCACAACCTTTACCAAATTGGTAATCTGCCATTGTCCTTACTTGCGCAAGGTGTTTTTCTCTGCGTTCCATAGGTGTTAGATGAAAGATGGATGTTAAATGCATAACGGTCAATTTAGTGTGAAAATTTTATTTTAAATCCTGAGCGGTATTTAAACAATTTCGAACACCTTTAAATAATATAATAACCAATCATATTGTAGAGGAAACGGGAGTAGCTGCTTGTAAAGTATATTCAAAAGAGTTACTGTAATCAAGCAAACCATTCATCCCCTCAACTAAAATGGCCCGTTTCCCCATTCATGTCACTTTTTTATTATCATCCATATCTAATGGGAAAACTGAAAGTTTTGTGATCTAACCTTTAGCAACCCCAATCGGTAAGACACGTGCAACCTTTTTGGCAATCCCAACATTGTGCACCACATTCACCACTTCGCTACTGGATTTATATACGCCTGGTGCCTCCTCAGCAATCACAGACGGATGTGTAGCCTTTACAATTATCCCTCTTGCTTCAAGACTCTTCCTGACATCTTCGCCATAGAACTCATGCTTTGCATGTGATCTGCTCATCACGCGCCCGGCTCCATGACATGCGCTTCCAAACGAGATGTCCATTGCCGCTTCTGTCCCGTGCAAAATATATGATGCAGTCCCCATACTACCCGGTATAAGAACAGGCTGCCCAACGGCGCGGTAAGCAGCAGGTACGTCATGATGTCCGGGCGGGAATGCACGTGTCGCACCTTTGCGGTGCACGTACACTTCTTTTTTCTTGCCGTTAATCATGTGCTCCTCAAGTTTCGCGATATTGTGAGCAACATCATAAACAAGGTCCATGCCAAGTTCATCCATATCCTTGCCGAAGAAACGTTCGAACACCTCACGTGTCCAGTGTGTTATGACCTGTCTGTTCGCCCATGCATAGTTGGCACCGCATGCCATTGCCTTGAAATAGTTCTGGGCTTCATTTGACTGCGCAGGCGCACATGCGAGTTGCTTATCCGGCAGATCGATGCCGTATTTTTTCACAGCCTGTGAAAGTACGCGCAGGTGGTCAGTGCATATCTGGTGTCCTGCCCCTCGGGAGCCGCAATGTATCATGATAGTTACCTGTCCTTCCTCAAGACCAAATGTAGAGGCTACATCTGGGTCGTATATCTTATCCACATACTGGACTTCAAGAAAATGGTTGCCGCTTCCAAGTGTCCCGAACTGCGGTTTACCTCGCTTTCGCGCTTTATCGCTCACCTGAGCCGGATCAGCGCTTTCGATAAAACCACTGCCCTCACAGTGTTCAATGTCAGCCTCAACCCCATATCCCGCTTCAACAGCCCAGCGGGAGCCATTTATGAATGCATCATCAAGTTCACTGTCGGATGCACGGATTCTGCTTTTTGAGCCGACACCTGATGGAATATTGCGGAAAAGTCTGGACATCAATTCTTTGATGTGTGGACGCACGTCATCTTCCTGCAGGTTCGTTCTGATAAGACGGACCCCACAATTTATGTCAAACCCTACTCCACCGGGACTGATCACACCCTCTTCCTTATCGAATGCAGCAACTCCCCCGATAGGAAAACCATATCCAAGATGTGCATCCGGCATTGCCATGGAATATTTCTGTATTCCGGGCAATGTTGCAACATTCGCAACCTGATCAAGAGTCTGCTTTTCAAGACCGTGCATCAAGGTTTCCGATACAAATATACGTCCCGGAACTCTCATGCCCAGCTTGTATTCTTTAGGTACTTCCCATGTATTGTCATCGATTTTTGTAACTAGACCAAAAGCGTCAGTTGTATCTTTCTCATCTGTCATTTTAGCTCCTCCCACCCGTTTTTGATTCAAATCTATATTTGTAATTGTAATATGTCGATAATATGTATGAAAATATCGTTTGAATTGTTAACAATGATAGATTGGTTACGTATCCACTACAACCTGCACAACCCAACCATCCGTTATTTTTTCTACTTTCAAACTGTTGTAGGTGACGGCCTTTACTTCGGTGTCAAACTTATGCCGCGTCAGGTCGAGAGGTTCACCAAAAACATTTGCCAATAATGAATATTTCCCATCTTTTTCTGTAATGCCATCTATCTTGAACTTTCCAAATACCACCTGTTCGACCTCAAATAGGTAAAGCAATTCCGACAGCCAGTCTACAACTAATCCGTCAAGGTCTGCTGATGTGAGTTCTATTTTTTCAGAGACCTCATCCGAGATCGTATCGGTATTGATCATCACATTGAACATGGCAACAGCAGCATTTTGGAACGCTTCTTCCAGTGTTATACCGTATGCCCTGAATTTCGCATCGGCTGTGTGTTCCAGATATTCATATCCTTTCGTTGGCATTGGCATAAATGTCCAAATAGATTTATTGCTACATTAAGTTATCCAAAAACAAAAAGTCACATACAAGCGGCACATCTTTTTTTGTGAGGGATTATAGGCTCTTCCATATATGGATGATGCGCTGCAGTGCTGTGATGTGGCTTCCAACTGCTATTGCAACTATTACCCAGCCAAGTGCTGAAAAACCTGAAATGCAAACCGGATATACAAAATATATGATAGACGCCAATATTATCAGGATGAGCCTGTCAGCCCTTCCCATCACTCCACCGTAATATCTACCTATATTGAGTGCCTGTGCCTGTGTCCCGAGATAACTGGTGAGCAGGACTCCGACAATTGCGACCACACCTATCCTTAAATCAACATGCCCTCCCAAAAATATACCGCAGATGATAAACACATCTGAATAACGATCAATCACATGGTCCAGAAAATCGCCTTTTGCACCTGCTATTTCGAGATATCTGGCCATTGCGCCGTCCATTGCATCGAGAAATGAGTTTAGGAATACAAATAACCCTGCGATGAGCACAATTTTGGGATTACCATCTGCGTAATAGAAGTATACACCTGCCATTGCAGCAAATATGAGTGACATAATTGAAACAGCGTTTGGAGATATGCCTGCTTTTGCAAATGCTATTGCTATGGGGTCAATAAATTTTGAAGCGAATGGTCGCAGGTAGTTGAAGGTCATGTTTATTTTAGATAGTGCTTGTTTGATTTAATGTTTTTGTACACATTTAACATTATTTTAGTCATTTCCGTGCCATATCATACCGATATTTGATCGCACATGAGTGCTCGATCTGTGTTGTGACCACATACGCTTCTTCGAGTATCTTTCCTGTTGCAAATGTGCCATGACTGTAGATGATCGCGCCTTTGTGTTCAGCCAACGCGCGCGCGGTGTTTTTTGCAAGTTCCGGCGTACCGATACCCCCTTTTACGATCGGGACTTCGTGCAGGAAATACTGCCCTTCGCTGTCAACCGGCACGATAGAATCGGAATCCGATTCAAAATCCGCAAGCAATGAAAGCGTTACTGCAAACTGGCAGTGCGCATGTATGATGGCAAGTGCGGATGTATTCTTGTATATCTCACGGTGTACGATGGCTTCGGATGATGCGATCAGGTCAAGCCCTGATGTGCCTTCAAGTTCAACTTCGACCACGCTGTTCTCAGTGATCTCATCAAGGGCACTGCCACTTCTGGTTATCAACATCTTGTTGCCAATCCGCACACTGATGTTGCCAAAGTGTGATTCCACAAGCCCGTGGTCTACAAGCTTTTTCCCGATCTTTGATATTTCCTGCCACATAGTATCTGAGATAGGTTACGTATGCCATAACATTTATTTGCTATGATTGTATCTAAGAGTTGCATTCATTGGCGCCTCGGTGGCTCAGCCCGGCAGAGCGAGTGATTTGTAATCACTAGGTCGCGTGTTCGAATCACGCTCGAGGCTTACAACAAAGTGTTGAGAGCCCTCAACACTTTACCCTTTTACTTGAAACCTATCTTTCCCACAATAATTCACTAATTTCTAACACAGTTGTCACATGATGCAGCTCTACGCTGTCATTTTTTCTAATTAATCACCGGATATTTGATGATTTATTTTAGTTTATACGGTCAATGTTTAACAGTTGACTACAATATATTAGAGTCGCTACTATTCGTTTATATAGACTACTAAATATAGAATTTATAGAATTACGATCAATATATATATATATATATATGCGATAGTATGGAACTCAATTGGTACCTTAAAAACCACCACTACAATTACTACAGTCTTGTCGCACCATACAGAAAGAATGGGAAAAATCGACATCAAAAAACCCACTATTTTGGAACATTGACGCCAGAAGAGGTAGAAACGATCAATCATGCTTTAAAAATCCTCAAAAGCCCTTAGATCGGGACTCTAAAAATAGAAGACATCATCTTCGAAAATCATTGGCGCTACTTAGATGCCGCATTTTACACATCAATACCCAACATATAAACAAATCAAGAATATTTAGTGAACTCGATGAAATTGAGGACCGGAAAACTGACATAGAAAATTACCTGTACAAAACTCTGATAAAACGTGATGCTGCGAGCATGAAAATTGTATTTTATGACCTCACAGATTCATATTTTGAAGGAAAAAAATGTGATTTAACGTCGCCTGGAATAACTAAAAGCAATGGATTCAGAAAAAAAATTGTCCACTCACTTCTGGTAAATTCTAAAATTTATCCCTTCGCATGGGACATACTTGAAGATTATACAGCAGATGTCAACACAATTAAGGACTTGTCGACCCAGTGGAAAACGTAGTTTAAATTAGGTGATGGGGAAATAATACTGGTTTTTGATAGAGGAATGGACTCGCATGAGAATCTTATACATCTAGAAGATAAAAAAATATTTTAATTTAATTTGGATTAATGGTTAAAGTGCGAAGTTTACGACCAAAAATCGAGTGATATCGCAAAGGCGTTGGGGCGCAAGATATCGAATTTGTTTTTCAAGTGGGAAACTCGGGTTGAAAAATAGATAGTTTGACGCAGGTGTTGGGAGATTAAGCAAACTTTAATTCATATTAGTAATAATGGTTAGTTGATTACAATGCAGGAATATAAATTAAAACGTGGATTCAAGCCTGAAAGTGAAAGGATATATTCTGCTCTTGAAGAATATTTCCCGAGCGAGATTACCCGTGAAGGGGACAAGTTTGTGACGTCATACGGCGTGTTCTCAAACTTGACAGTATGGATCGAAGGAAAAAAACTTGCTGTGGACCCGGTTTACGATAAATCTGTCACAGACGATGATGTCATACTTGATTCAAATAAAAAATATAGGGACTTCTTGTTAAAAGCTACCGGATACACAGCTAAAGAGCGCTTGAAAGCTGCTAAGAAAGAAGTCAACAAATGATGCATCAGATCCTAATCCATAATTGTGTTTGCATCGAACATCGGTGAATGTCTTGAATACGGATTTTTTAGACAGGCTCAAGAGATTCGACATTCCCACATGTTTGAGGGTATGTGCAGGAACTGACGGTTCGGTGACATTCTTACTTGAGATTATGACCAGACATGATGTCACGGTTTTGACAGAAGATCAGCATCAAGTTCCCGCAGATGAGGATATGGCATCTCTTTTCAACATTTATGTGGGGGATGATGTTAATTGTCGTGTGGTGACTCTTATCGCTGACGGTGTGCCCTATGTGTATGCAAAATCTCTTGCGCCGATCGGCAGAATGCCGGAATCGTTGCGTACGGACATGATGCGCGCAGATATTCCGATCGGGAAGATTTTGAGGGAACACGATATTGAGACGCGCCGTGA
The DNA here is from genome assembly GCA_020793555.1 of Methanosarcinaceae archaeon. GTDB lineage: Archaea > Halobacteriota > Methanosarcinia > Methanosarcinales > Methanosarcinaceae > Methanovorans. The sequence continues at coordinate 13,499 of DQIO01000283.1, forward strand.
TTTTGATACGATCGAGATGTTAAAAGGCGAGAGTCTCTTTGGATGCAAGTCTGTGCTTTCGCGCTCATACAAGATTATCCATAATGGTTATGTGCTTATGTGGATTAATGAACAGATGCCTGTGGACGAGCGCTGGAATTTGTGAGATTCCACACTCAACCGAAACATTCATAATCGATTCGGAGTATCTATGGCAGCACATCAATCCCCTTATTTCGAGTGCCTCGGTGGCCTAGGGGTATAGCGCGTCCTTGGTAAGGACGAGATCGTGGGTTCAAATCCCACCCGAGGCTTTTGACACTTTGTTATAAAAGCCATAAACAAAACATATAATAAAAGTGCCCCGATAAATCCAGCATCTCGCACTAGTGTCGCGTTAACAACACAATGTCATGGGACGGGGATAAGACAGATGCAAAAAACGAC
>DQIO01000282.1 GCA_020793555.1 Methanosarcinaceae archaeon
GATTTATTTAAGGTTGGGCAAATTGGAGTTCAATTTACCCACATGAAACAGCGAAGAGGCGATTTAATAAATGTTTAGTTTTGTTTTTAGTATGAAATGTTTCGGAGGATATGATAATTAAGGCGTTTGCTTTTGTACTTTTATTCGTTTCAGTGATCTTGTTTGTAAATTATGCAGTGGATCAAGACGGATCAGAAGAGGTTATGTACAAGATTAATGCATCCGAGGCAGTAATTATTGTATCAAATAATTCAATTGCTCAGGATTACATGTCTGAAAATTTCATAAGGCCTGAATGGAGAGCCGTTAGCGTATCCATTCTGGAGAATTCTACGGATAAACTTGAGAATAATGAAACTTATCCTTTATGGGATGTAAAAATAATGGAACGAACCTGTTCATGTAGTTCAATAAAGAATCTATATGTCATTGAAGGTCTGGTATCTCCGTTCACTGGAGAGATTATTAACATCACTACCGGTCTTGTTTTGGAGAGCAAGTATGATAAAAAGATGTGTGCTTCAACGGTATGCCACTAATAGCGTCACATTTGGCATAATATTTTTGTTAACACTGTCAGTTATTTTCCTGATGCCAACTCCTGCTGCAGGACAATCAAACGGTGTGGTGGTGGAATATTTTTATGAGGAAGGGTGTTTAAAATGCGAGCGTGCAGCACCTGTATTGGATGATGTCATCAATGGATATGAAAATATATCATATTCTAAGTATGAGATATGGTCTGACTACAATGGCATGAAAGCCTACGACCGTATGATAAATGAATATGGGATTGCAGTCGTTCCTGCTATTGTTGTCAACCAACAGACCGTTATATCTTATTCGGACTATAACAATGACATTGACCTTCTGGAAGAGATACTTGTAGCAGCGATCGATAATGCACCTTCTGTTCCGGATGTTGCAAATAATAATCCTGTCCGGCATTCTGCTGATAATGGTGTATTACCGAAACTATCGATATGGTTGGTATTTATAGCAGGTCTGATGGCTGGTTTCAATCCCTGTCTTTTAGCAGTCATGGCATTTTTGGCATCTATCACGATGTCTTCTAAAGGAAATCGGATTGACCTGATAAAGATTGTTGTAGGTTTTTGTTTTGGTATTTTTGCTACTTACATGGCAGTTGGGCTTGGTCTGCTCAGTGTGGTAAAGCAATATCCTGATATTGGAGACACCATAACTTTTGCATTAGTATTATTGATCGGATTTTTGGGTTTGTGGCATTTCTATGATGCATATCGCCTGAAGTATCATTTTAAATCGAGTTTTAAGACACCGGAATCGTTTATTCGATTGCTTGGTGAACTTCAGAATAGGAATACATTGTTGGTATCGGTATTTGCGGGTGCGATCTTCTCACTTGTAAAAGCACCGTGTGTTGGTGCAGTTTATTTTGCAATAATTGATTTGATCATATCCAAAGAAAAGGTTGCTGAAGGTGCAATGTATTTGTTTGCCTACAATTTTGGTGTTATACTTCCAGTGCTGCTATTGGGTTTTCTGTTGATATTTGGGCTTAGTCCTGAAAGGGTTGATGAACTTCGGGAAAATAGAAGGGTTGAGATACGGGTTATTACGGGAGTAGTGCTTCTGTTGCTTGCACTGTTGATGTATTTCAATATCATTTAGATATGTGGACAAATATGAGTGCAACCGACATCCTTATTCGATCACACTCTAATCTGCATGACATGGATACAAAGATTCTAAGCGGCCTGATTAAAATCAAAGACCTTCGTAAGTTTTTAAAGACATTGAACAATATCTCATCTGCAAACAATATCACAATTCAGGCACTGGATGCTGATAAGATTGCAGGTGAACGACACGTTCGTTTTGCCGTCAAAAAAGCGACCGATGCAATGAAAGCACACACGAATGTGGCTAATGACTTTGGTGTTGAGATCATGCGCTACGCAGCAGGCGAGCGACAGATTGAGAAGGCTTTTTCGATTGGGCTTCATGAAGGTGAAAACAGAGTAGTTTTTGTGCTGGTTGGTGAAGAACAGTCGCTTTCATTATCATCCAATGCCCTTTTAGAGATTATTGATGAAAAACCGTTAATCGATTATTCTCCATCCAAGCGAGAATCTATTATTTCACAATTTAACATAACGGAATCTGAAATAAAGGCTGTGGGTGAGGGTAAGATTTCCGATCTTGTTATCGAGCGTGTTGCTCTTGTTGATGTGTTGAAGTGACATGAATAGTATTGGATATGGAAATGATTAATACATTTGCGACCCTTGAATTGGCTATACAAAAGAGATGATTATTATGACTCACCCAAAAACTGCTGAAAACATGATGAACGGTGCCGGACCTATTGAACAGGCATTGCTTCCAAGATTGGTTCACATAACAGAAGCTGCTGCAATTGCTGCAGCATACCAGATGGGGCGTGGGGATAAGATGTTTGCAGACCATGTCGCTGTTGAGGCTATGCGCAGGATGCTTAACAATTTTGATATGAAAGGCGTCATCAAGATAGGGGAAGGCGAGCGTGATGAAGCTCCGATGCTTTATATTGGCGAAGAAGTCGGGACCGGAAAGGGTGACATTGTGGTGGATATTGCAGTAGATCCTCTGGAAGGTACGAATCTTACGGCTGACGGAGTCCCCGGATCAATTGCAGTCATGGCAATGGCAGAACCTGGCGGGCTTTTCCATGGTCCTGATGTATATATGGACAAGATCGTTGTTGGCGGTGATGTGGTTCGTTATGAGAAAGAGCATCCTGATGAGCGCATCGATCTTGATGCCCCGGTTGCCCATAATCTTGAAATTGTGGCAAAGGCGCTTAACAGGAATGTCGATGAATTGGTAGTTGTTATTCTTGATAGGGAGCGACACAAAAAAAGAATCGAAGAGATCCGTGCATCGGGCGCACGTGTCAGATTGGTATCCGATGGAGACTTGATGCCTGGTATAGCAACTGCAGTACGAGGGTCTGGTACACATGTTGTTATGGGTGCCGGCGGTTCAGGCGAGGCTGTGTTGACAGCAGCCGCAATGAAGATACTTGGTGGAAAGATACTTGCAAGACTTGTACTTCCGAATGTAGCAAATGGCGAGTCGGAAGAGAAGATTGCAGAAGAGAAAGAAGAGAAGATGCCAAGACTGGCTACAATGGGTATTACTGAAGACAGTATCAATAATGTGATGGATACCAACAAACTTGTACCTGGCAATGATGTGATATTTGCAGCAACAGGCATTACCCCGGGTCAGCTCTTAAGAGAAGTGAATCTCTTTGGCGGCGGCGATGCGAGGGTTCACAGTATATCCATGGGAAGTTCTGGTGTTGTGAAATTCACAGATACTTTATACATAAGTGATAAGGAAGAAACACCGATTCGCTTTATGTGATATTACAATTATGATTGCAACCGTATAATTGTTTTTTATTTTAATTTTATGAAAGTACACGTTGCTACATATGGATGTTCAGCCAATCAAGCCTCAGCGGAGATTATGATCAACTCCATAAAACAGATGGGACATGAGCTGGTTAGTGAAAAGGATGCTGAAGTTGTTGTTTTGAATTCCTGTACTGTTAAGTACACGACCGAGCAGAAGATCCTTCATAAGATTCGGGAGAACGGCAAAAAAGGGGTTGAGGTGGTTGTTGCCGGCTGTATGCCACAGGTTCAGTTAGACGATATCCTGAAAAACAATCCCAGAGCACATATACTCGGTGTAAATTCGATATCAAGGGTGGGCGATGTGCTTAATGGCATCGAAAAGTCCTGTGTGGGTGGTGACTTGATGGCGGGTGAACGGATTGAGATATTCACGTCAGAGCCGGAGGGATTTTTGAACACTGGAAGGGCTCGATTCAATCCAAATATCCATATTTGCCAGATTTCACAGGGTTGCAATTACAAATGCGCTTATTGTATCGTGAAACTTGCACGCGGTCGTCTGAGGTCATTTAACCCTTATGAAATAGTTCGTGACATTGAAACTGCGGTCAATGAGGGGTGTCGGGAGATATGGCTCACATCACAGGATAATGGACAATATGGCATGGATATTGGTGTACGGCTGCCGGAACTTTTGAAAATGGTAACTGCCATTCCGGGAGATTTCAAGGTTCGTGTCGGTATGATGAATCCATTTTCATTGATGCCGATCATTGATGACCTCATAGAAGCGTTTGATAACGACAAGATATACAAATTGGTACATCTTCCAATACAATCGGCATCAGATGATGTATTAAAGTGCATGAACCGTTTTCATTCAATGAAAGATGTCGATGAGATTATCACGGGATTCAGGAGTAAGTTTGATGATCTTACACTATTTACTGACATTATTGTAGGTTTCTCAGGGGAGACGGATGAGGATTTTAAAAGAACGATTGAATGGATTAGACAGTACAAGCCCGACAAGGTCAACATATCTCGTTATACTCCTCGTCCGCATACGAAAGCATGGGAATATCGCAATATTGATTCAAGGATTGTGGTAAACCGTTCAAATGAATTGCACCGCGTATGTGAGAAGATTAAACTCGAAGCAAAAAAGAGTATGATCGGATGGAGGGGTGCGGTACTTATTTCAAAAAAAGCTAAATTTGAGGGTTTTATGGCGCGTACGGATTCGTATAAACCGGTGGTCATAAAAAATGATAATCTTTCACCCGGACAAATGTGTGAAGTTGAAATAACTGATGCAACTGCGGGTTATTTTCTGGGTCAGATTGTTGTTTTGTTTCGAGATTGGGTGTATTATATGCGTTAATGGATCTGATACAACTAAAGCATTGGTTGGAATATTATTTGCTTACTATAAACAGCGATGAGACAAAAATAACAACGAAGGATTTGACTCCCTTTTAATAAATTGTACTAAACAAAAGTACTTTTAAGGATAGGAGTTTTTAATATGTTATGTTTAATGAGATCACAATTAATAATTTCAAAAGTATTCAAAATGCGACTATTAAGCTTAAAAATGTAAATGTCTTAATTGGTGCAAACAATTCGGGAAAATCAAATCTTTTAGAGGTTTTTGAATTATATCAACGATTGCTCGCAATAGACCTTCAAGAAGTTTTCGGACCGGGGCCATATTCATACAGAAGCGCTTTTCACAGAGGTAAAGACATCCGTAATGATTCCATTGATTTGTCAATTGATTATCAAAATAATCAATTTATTCATCATAGATTTAGTATTGAAGACTATCAAAATAAAAGAAAGGGTCCTGCTTTTCTCCTAAGAATTAAAGAAGAATATTTTATCGTGGGCGACATTGAACTAAAAACTTCGAAGTCTACGGGTTTGTTATTGAGAAATGAATATCGGTCTCACGAATTAAAATCGGAAGCATTAGACTATTTCAAAGCATGCAGAAGCATAAGAAAATTCCAATTCTTCCCAAAGGTAATCAAGAAAGAGCAAACTGTTAATACCTTTGAACAATATATCCCTTTTCTTGATACATCTGGAGAAAATTTAGTTAATGTACTATATAACATTCGAGATGTATATCCACATATTTTCGAAATCATAATGAATGACTTTAAAGAAATTTATCCGGATGTGATGAATTTATCGTTTAAACACCTTGGGGAGTCTAGATATGCACTTGAATTTACCAGAGATGTTGAAGGGAAAATATGGAAATTCCTTGGTCCGGAAATATCAGATGGTTTTGTTATAACTTTGGCAATTATAACCTTAATTAATACGCCAAATTCCCCAAAGATGATTTTAATAGAAGAAATTGAAAATGGACTTAATCCTTCTACTTTGAGAATTATTCTTGAAAGAATCATGAAAGCATCTGTAATTTCAGATATTCAATTCCTTATAACAACTCATTCACCTATTCTTTTAGAGCTTTTGAGTCAGAGTCCAGAATGTATTATAGTTTGCGAACAAGAAAATGGTAAATCTAAATATATACCACTTGAGAAAATTTTATCAAAATTTGGTGATGATTATACTGAAGGCGAATCACTTTTTCAATTATGGTTTAACGGACTTATAGGTGGTCTCTAATGTTAGTTCAGATTATTGCTGAAGGACCAACGGACAGAAAAATATTAATGAGTTTGTTAAACAAAATTGGTAAAGAGGGTATAGAATTTGTTGAAGAAAGTAAAACTCAAATGAAACGACGGGGAATACATTCCATATTATTTAATTATAGCATATTAGCCAAATTTCTTCACCATGGTTTTTATAACTCTGCAGAAGTAGTTGTTATCTGTGTTGACAATGATGACGAAATTTTGGATCATTCAGGGGTTGGCTCAAAAAGGAAACAAGATCTAAAAGAATTGTTTGATGATTTTTGTATAAAAAACGAACATATGTATCCAAGTATCAATCCTAAATTGGTTTTGGTGGTTCCTGTTCAAACTATTGACTATTGGATGAAATGTGTTGATAAAAAGAAAAACGATTGTCAAAAAATAAAACGAATCGAGAATATAGATAAAAATCATATTAAAGTAGAGACTTATGGAAAATCAAATGTTTATTTTGGTTGGTTAATAGACCAAAAATCGATTGATTCAAAAATTGAAAAAATCAATCACAATTCTCACATTTTAGATAAATTACGTTGTTTACCAAGTTTTAGTGATTTTGAAAAACAATTAAAAAAAGCACACATAGCACTTTGAATTTAATTCCAAAGAGTATACCACATTAATTGGCTAAAAGAGGGGCTAATTCATTTGTAAATAAGAAAAGGAGTTTAATTCGATTTAGCACATTCTCCTAATGATTTAAGGGATTGCATGTGTATGGCTGTGGGTTAGTGTTGGTAAAATATGCCGCCTGCGGCAGGTAGTTTCTCCTACAGCAAAACCGGTACAAAAAATAATGCAGATGTTCATTTAACGCTCCTCTTCTTTTGAACTTTGCTAACTACTTTCTTGTTGTACGAATTGACAACATCACTGCGGGTAATCATTCCCAAAAGTTCGGTATCATCAAATCGTGATACGACAGGCAATCGCCCTATGTCCTGCATGGCAAGTCGTTCAAGTACCGTGTTTAGTGATTCGTCAGGATATGCCACGATCAGATCTTGACTTGCGATGTCCCCGATCATTTTGTCAAGTTCCCCATATTTTACCTTTTCCCGAACATCTTCAAGTGTCACGATACCACACAGTTTGCCTTTTTGGTCAAGAACAGGAAAACCTGCATGGCGGCTTGATTGCATCAGGGACACAAGAGTACCTACGTTCTTGTCGACGGAAACTGTCTGGAGATGTTGTTTCATGGCATCCCGCACAAGCATTGACTCCATAACATCGACCTCATGTCCTTTCCGAATTGTAAAACCACGGCGGCGCAGACCTTCTGTAAACAGTGATTCGGAATGGAGTGAACTGGATGTGACATTACTGATCACACATGCGAACATAAGTGGCAGCATGAGATTGTAATCCATTGTAAGCTCAAACAGGATCAGCATTGCAGTCAAAGGTGCACGTGCAGTTCCGGCAAGTACGGCACCCATGCCGACCAGTGCATATGCACCAGGTTGGGCGGTTATAGCAGGAAATGCGGCGTGAACCACTGTGCCGAATGCACCACCAAGCATTGCGCCAGAAAAAAGAGCAGGTACAATTGAACCGCCTGAGCCGCCTGAGCCCAGTGTCAGTGAAAATGTTATGATCTTGAGGAAAAGAAGTATTATCAGAATGTCCAGCGCGAACTTGTTTGCCAGTACATCTGTGATTATGTTATATCCTACACCGAATATCTGTGGGTAAAAGAATCCAATTAGACCAACACCAAGTCCGCCAATTGCGGGTTTTAACATTGGGTGAATTGGAATCTTTTCAAAACCATCATGAAACAGATACATCGATCGGATGAGCAATGCCGAGACAATTCCTGCGAGCAGTCCTAATATGAGATACAACACTGATTCGAATAATGGATTGACAAGACCGTAATAGGACACTTGTATGTGTCTGACCCCGAATACAAGGTTTGCAACAATGGTGCCAAAAACGGCAGATATGACGATTGGTATGAATGTTTTTGTTTCCAGCTCGCCAAAAATGACTTCAACCACGAAAACAACACCCGCAAGAGGTGCATTGAACGACGCCGCAATTCCGGCAGATGCACCGCATCCAAGCATGATCCTCAAACGGTTGCCTGATATGTTAAATATCTGTGCGACTAAGGAACCGATACCTGCACCGGCAAGTATTCCGGGCGCTTCTTTACCGGCAGAGCCACCTGAACCGATTGTAATTACGGAAGCCAATACTTCCAAAAATGCATTTTTCGTTCGCAGTTTGCCGGCATGCAGGGTAGATGCCTCAATAACCTCTTCAATATCGCAGCGTCTTGCTTTAACGAATGCATTGGCAAGTATTCCTACCAGCAGCCCGCCAATTGCCGGAATAAATATGATATAATAGTTTGGTGAATCAGATATTGATCCAAAGAACAGTTTGTTGCTTTGAATTATCAACCGATCGTACAATACAATTGCAAGACCGGTTAGTATCCCAATCAGTACAGCAAGAGAATTGGATATGGTAGATTCAGTGAGTATTCTTTTTTTGATATTGTATGTTCGGTTGTTTGCGATTTTTCCCTGCAAATATGGTCATCTCGGGTTCATCTCGGAGTCACTTGGAGTAATCTCTGCTCAAAAATAATAGAAGGAAAATAACGATGCATTATAGATATAACTTTTGAAACAAAGGTGTGCTAGTGTTATGTCAATTGTATAATGTCGCCAATGCATAATCTGATACGATACCATTCTCCAATCATTTTCAAGACGCTGATTAACACAGATTAACGCTGATCCTACCTTAAATCTGCGTTAATCAGCGTAAATCTGCGTCTAAAAAAATGTTAAAATTGCCGTATTATGGAATTATTATATGTATTTTATGCCCCACATAATTGACACTTGAATATTGACGCGACACTATAAAGTTTATGGGTGGTGCAGCAACAGGTACAAAACAGCGAAGAGGCAAATAATTGATCTTGCCATGTAGATATGCCACACAGTTAACATCGCAAAAGCATCAAAGTGAATGGATAATCGTTATAAATCTGATGCATTTATATATTAATACATCATGTGTCAAATTGACAGATGGTTCAGATAATATAATGTTTGAATCAAGTTGGTGGTGCAACATGAACATGCAGTGCTAATGTTCGCGATGGTATTCAAGATCGCATTAAATATTATTTAGGCTGTATGCTCATCTCTGGGGGAATTACGGGGACATATTGATTCATATTATGTGTCCCCGTTTTCATCTATTATTTTGTATACAATTAATTATTTTTGAAACAAATCACTTTCTCATCTCAAGAACATCACAAACATTCTCAATCGTATCCTTTACTGTGATCATACCTTCTTCATCGTCAGCCGCAGGTTTTTTCACGATCCCGCCAAAGTGTCCTCCGTCACCTGTAACGACCATGCCGTGTATGTGCATCCAATCCTGAACAACCTGTATCGTCTTTTCCTGACCCCCGTTTCTGGAACCGCCAACAGCCATTGCCGCACCCAGTTTGCTCTTTAGTTGGAATCCCTGTCGCCGCAGAAGTACACTCCTGTCAAACAAAGCCTTGACCTGTGCAGTGACGCTTCCAAAATAGACCGGTGTTGCCACGATGATGGCATCGGCATCGGTCAATTTAGAGTACACCTCTTCCATATCATCACTTATCGAGCACTTCTCACCGCGACCGCATGCCCCGCACGCCGTACATGGCGCAATCTTTGCCGATGACAAAAGTATGCTGTCAGTCTCAAAACCTCTTGCTTTTGCAGCATTTAGCACAGTATCGATCAAATATTCGTTATTTCCGCCTGCTGTAGGGCTTCCTGATATACCTAGAATCTTCATAAAAATCACCAACCACAATATGGATTATATGGATATTAGTTTTTGGATAGAGAGGTGCTTTGCACCTCTCGTTAGGGATGTGCTTTGCACCTCTCGTTAGGGATGTGCTTTGCACCTCTCGTTAGGGATGTGTTTTGCACCTCTCGTTAGGGATGTGTTTTGCACCTCTCGTTAGGGATGTGCTTTGCACCTCTCGTTAGGGATGTGCTTTGCACCTCTCGTTAGGGATGTGTTTTACATATCCAGTTAAAAGGTGCTTTGCATCTCTCGTCAGTGGAAGTATGTAATACTTCTACAATGGGATGTGCTTTATCAATTGCTGAATCCGCCTCTGAGAAATTTTGAGAGATTTGGAAACATCGAATGTAGAATCGCCATTCTTCAATACCCAATTTATTGCAAGATGCATACTTCTATTAATCATTTTCACTGTGTATAATTGAGGCAAAATAATATCTGGATACTATAAAGTACTGCAATTACGTTAATGTCAAGAGATTTGCAAATGTTGTGAGTAGCTCATGCTTTCTAAAAATGTATTGAAAAGTGAAGGAAAAAATGAAAAAAAGGGATATGTGGGCAAGTGTAGGGCTAAAACGACAGTCTCTTACAATGAAAAGTGCCGGCATTAAAGGAATATATTCCCTTAATGAACATTATGATATATTTACAGCATCAAGCGAGCATTCCAATATTAATATTATGCAGGTAAATGAGATAACACTAAAAAATTGACCGCTATTGCATAGAAAAAGAATTATATGGCTTAAATGAATAAATTACATCAATGTTTAATTCTGAAAAATGTATTTACACACAAGACCTGAAAATGGTAGTCATTCTTGCCTTTTTATCAGTCATATTCATACTTGTATGGCCATTTAATGCAACACCGTTGAGAATAATATTTGCACTTTTGCTCATATTTTTCATACCCGGATATGCATTCATAGCTGCAATGTTCCCAAAAAGAGGTGAGATCGGACTGATCGAACGTTTCACATTAAGTGTGGGATTTAGCATTGCGATAATGGTCTTTGATGGTTTTGCAGTCAGCATGACCAGATGGCTTTTCAGGCCAAACTCAATATCGATATCACTTTTCCTTCTCACAGTAATATTCGCATCAATAGCATATGTTGCAAGACGACGCTTGCATGAGAGTGAACAATACACATTCTCACTAAAAGCCTTCATCCAATCTATCAAGTCAGATGAGATCGATATAGATCCTGAAGGATATCTGGAATTTGAAGATAAACAACGATTCAGTGTCAAAAAACGAGTGAAGGTAGCTTCAAAACGAAAAATAGAAACTTCCTCCGCAATTAAAGTAGAGCGCGTTCCTCCTGAGATAGAAAAAGCATTGATAATAGCCCTTGTAGGTTCAATAATAATTGCCAGCGGTATGCTTGTGTACGCTAAACTCACTCAGGAAAAGGAAACATTTACTGCACTCTACATTCTTGGAGAGGGCGGAAAAGCAGAGAACTACCCAACCAATGCATCACTGGGCAGTCCCATCACAGTCACAGTTGGCATTGAGAACTATGAGCTTACTGATGTCAATTACATCCTGCAAATGCGGCTTGATGGAAATGTGCTGCAAGAGATATCTGTACTAATTAAAGACGACGAAAAATGGATGGATAACCTGTCGTACACACCAACGCAGATCAGGCAGGGCAGATCAAAGCTAGAGTTTGTTGTCTACAAAGAAAAAGTCGAAGGCAGTCCTTACAGATCGGTACACCTGTATATTACCCATACATATTTACCCGAATATTTAGACACCCTTAAAGAACTACTCAATATTCCGATCATCAAAAACAGCAACATGGAATTAAACGCCAGCTGGACATTTACATCGAGTACAGGAAATGTCAATGGATCATACATGAACAGTTCGGGTGTATACGCCTCCCGCGCATTTGTGATAAATAATTCATTCGAAGGAACACTCCCGCAGTGGGGTGACCAGTATCATGGCATCACTCAAATCATCAAAAGTCGTGATAATGGATCTGCTATTCTCTCAGCATTCATTAATGATTCATATGCGTCCTCCACCCCGCGCGAAGGTGACACACAATTCAAACAAGTCCTCATAAACACTATCCTGATATGGGATGACGGAATATCCGGCGATGAGGGATGGGAACACATCCAGATACCGGTTTACTTAAAAGCAGGAAACAATACTCTTACCCTGCGCCTTAAGCAGAACGGACATTCAAATGTATATCCGGTCAATGTGATATGGGACGAGGTTAACTTCTACCCACTCTCGGAATTGTCTCCATATCTTTCAAATGAAAGCACAGTAGAGTTTGAACTACCAATTTCTAAAGTGCTTGACCTGCATGAATACATAAACTCCACTGATTTTACTGTCGAGTGGAATGGAACCGACATCGGTTCCGGCATCTCTTACTATAGCATAGATTATAGCAAAGATAATGCCACCTGGTACAACTGGCTCTTAAATACAGAAAACACTTCGGCTATTTTTACCGGAACCAGCAAAAATACATACTACTTCCGTTCAATAGCTGTGGATAATGCAGGCAATAAGGAAATTGAACACACCGGATCAGATACAAACACAACTGTTGATGTCACTCCTCCAACGATCACGCTGAGCATTAGTCCGAACCCATCCAGTGGACTCACACGACTTACTGCAATATCCTCAGAACCACTGGTAAATCTTGATTGCCAGATCACCCCACAAAGCTTCAATTTAGGCACTGACACCGTAGAAATGACATCAACTGACGGAATCACATGGATCGGCAAATACACAGTGAGAATCAGTTCAAATCACTATGTTGAGATCACTGGAAAAGACCTTGCATACAATGCAGGAAACATTTTTGGCACGATACTGGCTGATATGACACTTAAAGATTTCACGATCCAGATCACCCCTGATCCAACCAGTATAGGCACGCTCACGATCAAAGTGATACCATCTGTTGCACTCAAAAGCGACCCATCGATAACTGTAAAAGATGGTTCATCACGCACGATAAGTCTGAGTTCACCTACAATTTCCGATGATGAGTATACATATACAGCAACCATAAATTCCACAACACGTGAAGGCAACGGCACTGTCAGTGTTACAGGATACACCATTGATTCAAAGAAGATTGCAGATTCATCCACCTTCATAATTGACAGGACACCCCCGGTGATCTCTAACTTAGTTCCGGCAAATGGTGACACTATAAACACAAGTACCCCCACCATCAGCGCAACATTCTCAGATGAGCGCACGTTGATTAATCTGAATAATATAATTCTAAAGATAGATGGTATTGATGTCACTGCGAGTGCGACAATAAACTCAACATCTATAGTTTATCCCGCATCTGGACTTGCTGATGGGGCTGTTGCTATCGATTTGACGGTTGTGGATGCCGCAGGGAATACTGCTGAGAAGTCATGGGTGTTTAATGTGAATGCGACATTGTAATCTTGTTTAATTTGTGTGGTGATTGCTGCGGAGCGTATTGATTCATGTAGGGTGCATCATCATTATGATGAGTATCATTATGTGGTGTGCTTCGTCAAATTTATATAGATGGACAATATTTATAAACATTAATAAATTAAACAAAAATGGTGGTACGAAAATGAAAATGAAAATAGTATTAATTGCAATTGCTTTGATTGCAATGATTGGAACAGCTGCGGCAAATCCAAGTTTTATGAAGATAACACCAGAGGGTATAGTTATAGCCCCAGATGGAACAACCACAACGTCAGTGGAAGTACTTGTTTATGACTACAATTGGGATGCTGGAACTCCACAAAATCGATATATATCAGGATATTCTAGTATAAGTACTGTACAAATACGACTATCTGTTGATAGCGGCGTAACTTGGACCGATTGGACAACAGGTGCTGGCTCTGCTAACAGAGAGGGTGCTACTTATTCTGTGATACCTTGTATGGTTTATGGAAATTCAAAAAAAGGTAATCTTCCTAAAATGATTAACG
>DQIO01000281.1 GCA_020793555.1 Methanosarcinaceae archaeon
TAGCGACATTATATTGTTGACGAGACACGAGTCTTAAGGATGGCTGAATAGTTACGCGATTTGATTGATCTCAATAATAGTACCCTGCAGCTCTGATGTGGTAAAGTGTGACGTCGCAACGTTTGACTGAGACTTTATTATCTTCTGGATAAATGGATCGCGGCAAAAAATATTCACCGCAAAGGACGTAAAGGGTCTTATTTTTCTCTGTGCCCCTCTGTGATTTTCCGAACTATTCCAGAAGATGATAAAAAGTATTACGATGTCAGAGAGAATTATTAAATATCGTTAAAGCAAATATTTCCAAAAGGGAATAATGGACCTACATATCCCCGATCGTCACACTCACCATAACATCACCCTGCTCGATATTTACAACAACATCCTGACCCTCTATAACCTGACCAAACACTGAGTGCTTCCCATCAAGATGAGGTTGTGGAGCTTCTGTGATAAAGAACTGGCTTCCACCTGTATTGGGACCTGCATTCGCCATTGATAATGTTCCTGTGATGTGTTTTAATTCAGGATGAAATTCATCGGGGATCTCATATCCCGGGCCGCCGGTTCCAGATCCAAGAGGGTCTCCGCCCTGTATCATAAAACCACGTATGACCCTGTGAAATGTCAAACCGTCATAAAATCCACTCTCTGCAAGGTCAATGAAATTCTTTGTAGTCATAGGAGCCCGGTTTTCATAAATTTCTAACTTGATGACCCCTTTGTCAGTAACAATAGTTGCAATCCTGTTATCACCTATTTTTTGATCAATGGTATCTGTGCCCGTATCCGTGGTTTTTTGATCCACTTCGTTCCCCACACATCCAAGCGTCATCGAAAACAATACAATAAGTGCTAAAATCCATATAGTCAATTTCATAGTCTTACCAGACGCATTGCAAGTACTTTAACATTTACAAGCCACATTTCTATGTAACTAAGTCCAACCAGCCCCCATGCTACTTTAAGGCTGGCTGGTAAACTGTGGGAAATATTCGATTCCATTCTATCCTTTCTTATCCAAAAAAATATGACAGATCAAATCACAATTACTTCACCTTTCATGGACGGATGATGCATACAATAATATTCAAACGTCCCGGCGTCATAAATGTCAATTTTCATTTCAACTTTGATTTTAATTTTAATTTCAACTTTAATTTAAACATTGCAATAACAAAAACTACTTCGCCGAATCCTTGACAGCATTGACATAAGCCCCGACCGCCGCACTGATTGCTGCAACCTTATGCTCACGGTCATAAAGTGCAGACGCAAGTGTAGCACCTTTTTCGGCATCTTCCTTGACAACTCTTCTCACATCATCAAGTATATTATAGTCATCAATAAAATGAGTTGTAAGGTTGCCACTTCTGAATGCCTCATGTCCGAGCACAGCCTTGTGGAACGGAATATTTGTCGTAACACCCACAACCACATATTCATACAATGCACGCTTCATCCGAGCGATTGCTTCATCACGGTCACGTCCCCAGACACTTAATTTAGAGATCATAGAATCATAATACGGCGAGATATGATACCCCACATGTACCCCACTATCCACACGTACACCCGGTCCGCCTGCCGATCGATATTTTTTGATCTTACCCGGGGATGGTGCAAAATCGTTCAAAGGGTCTTCAGCATTGATACGGCATTCAATTGCCCAGCCATTGATCTTGATATCTTCCTGCTTGTAAGCCAACTTATCACCACAGGCAATATGCATCTGATCTTTCGCAAGATCAATGCCAGTCACCATTTCCGTAATAGAATGCTCAACCTGAAGACGTGTATTGACTTCAAGGAAATAATAATCACCTTTTGAATACATGAACTCCACTGTCCCTGCATTCTCATAACCGATAGCTTTTGCCGCCTTTACAGCAACCTCTCCCATTTCCTTGCGAAGTTCGGGAGTCATAATCGGAGATGGCGCTTCCTCAATCAGTTTTTGATGTCTGCGCTGGATGGAACATTCCCTGTCTGAAACATAAACAGTATTGCCATACTTGTCTGCAAGTATCTGGAACTCGATATGCCTTGGCTCTTCAACATATTTCTCAATAAAAACAGTTGAATCTCCAAACGCAGACTGTGCTACTGATTTGATTGCACTTAGAGCATGATCGAACTCCTCCTTTGAATGCACAACCTTCATACCAATCCCACCACCGCCTGCAGAGGATTTAATGATCACGGGATATCCAATAGAATTCGCGACCTTAATAGCCTCATCCACACTTTCAATAGGATCTTCAATACCAGGCACAACAGGAACTCCTGCTTTTTTCATAGCAATCTTTGCTGCGATCTTACTCCCCATCTGTTCAATAGAACTGCTGGAAGGACCAATAAATGTAATTCCGTTATCTTCGCACTTTTGTGCAAAAACAGCGTTCTCAGATAAAAATCCATATCCGGGATGAATGCCATCAGCACCTGATTCTTTTGCAACATTAATGATCGCATCCATATTCAGATAACTCTGGCTGGCTGGTGCCGGACCTATGAGGTAAGCCTCGTCTGCATATTTAGCAAAAAGAGCATTCTTGTCCGCTTCCGAATACACAGCAACAGTAGGGACCTCTAATTCGCGGCATGCACGCATAGCACGGATCGCGATCTCGCCCCTGTTTGCAACAAGCACTTTTTTAAACATGTTTCTTCACCCTTTCCTTCCAATCTCACTTTATTCGATTGCCATCAGCACGTCGCCAGTACTTACCGAATCGCCATCAGCAACGAATATTTCCTTCACAACGCCGCCGTGGGTTGCGTGTACTCCATTCTCCATCTTCATTGCTTCAAGGACACATATCGTATCCCCTTCCGCAACAGTATCGCTAACTTCAACCTCTATCGATAACACCATGCCCTGCATGGTACTGGTGACCGCACCCGCTACAGATTCCGGCGTCGCTTTTGTTGGTGCATCTGCAACCGACACAACGCCACCTGTAGGTTCTACCTTTACATCGAACACATCGCCATCAACCTCAACCCTGAATTCCGTAGGAATCGCGGCTGATGGTGCAGAAACAGCTACTTCCGCCTGGACAGGTATGAGAGCTTCCTCTACCGCTTCACCTTTCAAGAATTTCGGAGCAATTGCCGGATAGAGAATATAAGTTAGCACATCCTCTTCCTTTTTCACCAAACCAAGTTCTGCCGCTTCTTTTTTCAGGCTCTCGTATTCAGGTTCCAATAGATCAGCCGGACGACATGTGATCGGCTCTTCATCGCCTATGATCTTTGTGATGATATCATCACTTATAGGTGCAGGGGAACGACCATACAGACCCCTCACATAATCTTTTACCTCTTTAGGAATCACTTTATATCGCTCGCCCATAAGCACATTCATAACAGCCTGTGTACCCACGATCTGACTTGTTGGTGTTACAAGAGGCGGATACCCAAGTTCAGCACGAACCTTTGGCATCTCTGCAAGCACATCATCATACTTGTCAAGTGCATTCTGCTCTTTTAATTGTGAAACCAGATTGGACAACATGCCACCAGGTATCTGGTACAAGAGCACGTTCGTATCGATCTGCTCTGAGATCGGATCAAGGATACCGCGATACTCGTCTTTTAATTTCTTGAAATAAGCAGCGATCTCAGCTAACAGTTCCAGATCAAGTTCAGTATCATAAGGAGTCGCTCCAAGTGATGCAACCATTGTTTCGGTTGGTGGCTGCGATGTGCCACCCGATAATGGGGATAATGCCGTATCAAGAATGTCCACACCTGCCTCGCAGGCTGCCATGTAGCTCATCGGTGCCATACCTGATGTGCAGTGACAGTGAAGTGCAATAGGTAAGGATACTTCTTTTTTGATGGCTTTGACGATAACATGTGCCTCATGAGGTGAAAGAAGACCCGCCATGTCCTTTATACAAAGAGAATCGCATTCAAGTTGCTCAAGGTCCTTTGCGAGCTCCACAAACTTTTCAACTGTGTGCACCGGACTGATTGTATAACAAACAGTACCCTGTACATGTGCACCTTCGCGGTTTGCTACCTTGATCGCAGTTTCCATGTTGCGAATATCATTTACCGCATCGAATATCCTAAAAATATCAATACCGTTCTCATGAGCCTTTGTGACAAACTTGTCAACAACATCATCGGAATAATGACGGTAGCCCACCAGATTCTGACCACGAAGAAGCATCTGGGCAGGAGTATTATGCATATGTTTTTTAAGTTCCCGTAAGCGCTCCCACGGATCCTCATTAAGGTATCTTATGCATGTATCAAAAGTTGCGCCGCCCCACATCTCAAGGGAAAAATAACCGACCTCATCCAATTTCTCAACTACTGGAATCATATCACGCGTACGCATACGCGTGGCAAGAAGAGACTGATGTGCATCCCGAAGAATAGTTTCTGTGAGTTTGACTTTCATTGAACACCTCTGTGGAATTAAAAATATTGATTAACGTGGATTAATTGATAATTGTTAATGGTAAATGAAATTGTACCTAATTGTACAACTCCTTTTATGTACCTTCTGGTATTGACTGCCTTGGGACAAAATTACTCAATCTGCAATCCCATAATTTCGTAGTTTTCTTCAGTAAGCTTAACCACACGGGCATGATATTCTGCAGGAAACCTGTCAAGAAATCTGTAATTCGCTTCTTGTTCTTGTTTTGAACAATGAGTTCGGGCACTGTAAACTTGAAGGGCGCATGCTTGATGTTGAGATTAATGTTCATTATAGTCTGGCGAAGCTATGGCGTCATTCTAGCATCTGTGTCAATAAAGTTAGACAGCCACATGCTAATATCCGCAGGCATGATCCAGCTGTCTATCGTAATCTCTGATATTCCCTCTTTAGCTGTGAAAGTAATTTCATCCCCTGCTTCGGCACTTCCATCCAGATGAAGGATAAATCCTTTGTTTATTTCGAATAATTCTTTCATCTGTGAACTATGCTTTTTGTGAACGGTATAAAATCGAAGAAGAAATTCTTCTGACAATTTGGATATTTCACTGGTTGATATTTGGATCCCTCTTGCTCCAAGAAGTAACTGAATCTCTTCTCGTTGGTAATTGAAAAACCATCGGAGATATCCGATTGCAATCATTACTTTTGTGTCAAAGGTTTTCCGCGGCAAACAGATTTTATTCAGGAATGAAACGTTTTCGCTGTTGATCAAACCGTGTATTTTGCAATATTTTTTATGGATTTTGAATTCGAATTTGCCTGAAAGTGTTTTTATGGTTCTTGTGTATGTTGTTTGTGTGTGTGTGGTTTATTTTTGCATATTGGGCATTGTGTTGGATTTTTTATTTTGAGTTCTTCCGGTAAGATAGGGAGATGGAGTACGTTTTTTTTTCAAAATCGTAGTGAATACCTAGTCGTTTGAGGTCTTCCTTTTTCACTGGCTGACCCATATTTTCTAACATTTCAAAGAGGTCATTAGGTGTGAGTGAATCTTGCATTAGTCGTAAAGAGAGGTATGAGAAATGGGTTGGTTCAATTGGTATGTTTGTTGGGTGTTCTGGGTCGGTACCCAATGACCGAATATAACGCTGAACGACTTTATCACCTTCCCGAACAGATTCGACTTCTGCGTAGTATGTTTTGATTGTTCCGTCCTTGTTTTTTCTTTTAATTTTTCGTATGTAAGTCATAATATTGTAGTGATATATTACACTACAATATAACACTATCGGTTTTGAGTTTTATTGTCATATATATTGTGAAAAACAGGTTAGAGGATGGCGAATTTATGGAATTTAATGTGGGATTACATGGCAAAAATTGATGTTATTTTCAGATGCTGGATTGACGCCATATAAACCTCCCTCCATTTTTGTAATAATAAATATATACTATCAACATCATTCTTTATAAATGAGGGATGAATATAGAAATTTTACACGATAATCCATTTGTTCAGGCACTTGCGATATCTACAGCAATGGCAGTGTTCATGATCGGAGTCGCCCTGGGCATAATTCACATAGTGACCACAGGATCAAGTCCCATGCCGATTGCTTTGCTACTTCTGATCTTTGCAGTGGTATTTATTGCGGGTTCGGTATTTTTTGAAGAGCGAGGTGCCGATCATGTAGGTTCCCTTATTGGAGGATGTATTGCAGCATTTGCTGCCACATTTGCAGCTGCATCGTTCTTTAGTGGAATTATATATGTATTTGATGGCGGGATCAATACGCTTGGCTGGGAGCAGATTATATCTGCACTTGCGCTGTGCATGGTTGCCAGCATGGTCATAATCAGGACGCTCTCACACAAACTGCAAAACAGGTATACTTGAAGTTTACTTTCAAAAATACATTTCGATAGAGGATTTCAATAGAAATTCTTGATAGAGGATTTCAATAGAAATTCTTGATAGAGGATTTCAATAGAAATTCTTGATAGATTGGATTTTTTCCATAGCATATCTATCATGCTTTTTTTTATATTATTGACCGTAATCCTTTTATAGAAGTACAAACAATCATTTGTTCCTAGAGAACGACAACATTGCGCCGTTCCAGACGGGGATATTAATAAATGGATAAAGAAAACCTTGAAGAGAATGATGTTGAGCCAGATATGGAAAATGCACAAGGGGATGAGCAGGTCGAAGAGCGATCAAGTGAAGACGAAATCGCAGAACTTAACGACAAACTTCTGCGGCTTGGCGCAGAATTCGACAATTTCAGGAAACGAAGCAAACGCGAAAAGGAAGAGTTACGAAAATATGCAACTGAAAATCTCATGGTGGAGATGCTTGAAGTCTGTGACAACTTTGAACGCGCCCTGCACTCTGCAAAAGCGGCAGATGACTCAAAATCCATAGTTGAAGGTGTTGAAATGGTGCTCAAACAGTTCATCTCGATCCTCGAAAAGGAAGGAGTCAAAAAGATCGAATGTAAGGGAGAAGAGTTCGACCCATATCTACACGAAGCAATGATGCATATCGTGACCATCAAGCATCCTGACAACACCATCATTGATATTCAGAAACCCGGATACATGTTACATTCAAAGGTCATACGACCTGTAATGGTCACGGTTGCAAAAAAACCGGAAGACGATTCGAATAAGTCTGAAAAGTAACACAAGAAAATCTTTGCTAACGCTCAGATTAACTTGGAGTACATAATTCTACAAATTATGTACAACGGGAAAATGCTCACTTCATTGCATTAACCGCACTAGATATTTATAAAATATATACTAGATTAAAAGCAATACATGATCGATCTCAAATATTAAACTTAACTTAACTTAACTTAAATTAAATTAAATTAAATTAAATTATACTTACAAACAAATTAAGAGGTAATAATATGGCAAAGATACTCGGAATAGATCTTGGTACAACCAATTCATGCATGGCAGTCATAGAAGGTGGAGAACCTACCATTATCCCAAATGCTGAAGGTGGAAGAACAACCCCATCAGTTGTGGGATTCTCAAAGAAAGGAGAGAAACTTGTAGGACAGGTCGCTAAAAGGCAATTGATCGCAAATCCTGACAACACAGTAAGTTCAATCAAAAGACACGTTGGTGAACCAAATTACAAAGTAAATCTTCATGGCAAGGACCACACACCACAAGAAGTCTCATCAATGATCCTGCGAAAAATGAAAGAGGATGCAGAAGCATATCTTGGCGAGACCATCACACAGGCTGTGATTACCGTACCTGCATACTTCAATGATGCACAAAGACAGGCAACAAAGGATGCAGGAACCATTGCCGGACTTGAAGTCATGAGGATCATCAATGAACCGACAGCTGCATCACTTGCATACGGCATTGACAAAAAGGGAGGCGACCAGAAGATATTTGTCTACGATCTTGGAGGCGGTACTTTTGATGTCTCTTTACTTGAACTTGGAGAAGGAGTGTTTGAAGTGCTCTCAACAAGCGGTGACACAAAACTTGGTGGTGACGACTTTGATGACAGGATCGTTGAACATCTGGTTAAAGAATTTAAAAAGGAAGAAGGTATTGACCTTTCCAATGACAAAGCAGCACTCCAGCGCCTAAAAGATGCAGCAGAGAAAGCAAAGATCGAACTTTCAGGTGTACCTTCAACCAACGTAAACATGCCTTTCATCACTGCAGATGCAGACGGGCAGCCAAAACATATTGATGTTGATATTACAAGAGCGCAGTTTGACAAGATGACAGAAGACCTTGTAGAAAAGACACTCGTGTCCATGAAACAGGCACTCAGCGATGCAAAACTCAAACCCGGAGATATTGACAAAGTACTTTTGATCGGCGGTTCCACAAGAACCCCTGCAGTATTTGATACTGTTAAGAAATTCACGGGACAGGATCCTTACAAGAACATAAACCCTGATGAAGCAGTGGCACTTGGTGCTGCAATTCAGGCAGGTGTGCTTGGCGGGGAAGTGAAGGATGTACTTCTGCTTGATGTCACTCCACTTTCACTTGGTATCGAAACACTTGGTGGTGTTGCAACACCGCTTATTGAGCGTAACACAACCATCCCTACAAAGAAAAGCCAGACATTCTCAACAGCAGCAGACAACCAGCCATCCGTAGAGATCCATATCTTGCAAGGTGAGCGTGGAGTTGCTTCAGGGAACAAGTCACTTGGTCGGTTCATGCTTGACGGTCTTCCACCTGCACCAAGGGGAATCCCACAGATCGAAGTTACATTCGATATCGATTCCAACGGTATCCTGCATGTGAATGCAAAAGATCTTGGAACCGGAAAGGAGCAGTCCATTTCCATCCAGAAACCTGGTGGATTGACTGATGAAGAGATCGACAAGATGGTTCAGGATGCTGAAATACATGCTGAGGAAGATGCAAAGCGCAAGGAAGAGGTTGAGATACGTAACAGTGCGGAAGCACTTGTGAATGCTTCCGAGAAGACTTTGAAAGAAGCTGACGACATCGCAACAGATGAGCAGAGATCTGCAATCGAGGCAGCAACATCAGAACTCAAAGAAGCGCTTGAAGGTGAGGATATACAAGCCATTACTGACAAGGCAGAAGTTCTCCAGACTGCGATATATGAAGTCTCTACTGCAATGTACCAAAAAGCACAGGAAGAAGCAGCTGCGGCTGCTGCTGAGAGTGGTGAAGATGCTACTGCAGAAGAAGATATGTCTGGCGAGACAGTTGTTGATGCAGACTATGAAGTAGTTGACGAAGATAAATAAACGTCTTGGCTCAGATAAAAATGAGAACATAAAAAAATCAAATGCGGGATGATACATATAAATATTATCCTGCATATTCTTTTTATACATTAATAGGGAATCTTTTATGTCCACTAAACGTGATTATTACGAAATACTCGGAGTCCAAAAAGATGTTTCAGAAGCGGAGCTTAAGAAATCCTACCGCAAACTTGCTATGAAATATCACCCTGACAAGAACAAAGAAGCTGATGCAGAAGAAAAGTTTAAGGAGATATCCGAAGCATACGCAGTTCTGTCTGATACGGAAAAAAGGTCCGAATATGATAAGTTCGGACATGCTGGTATAGATGGACACTACAGTACAGAAGATATATTCCGCAACGCCGATTTTGGTGGTGGACTTGGCGACATCTTTGACATGTTCTTTGGAGGGGGAGGCGGTGGCAGAGGATGTCGAAGACAGGGGCCAATGCGAGGTTCAGACCTGCGATATGACCTTTCGATCACGCTGAAGGATGCAGCATTTGGAACCGAGACAAAGATTAATATTCCAAGAGCCGAGGACTGTGATACCTGTGGCGGAAGCGGTGCAAAGAAAGGAACAAGTCCAAAAACCTGTTCCACCTGTCGCGGAAGCGGGCAGATAAATCGTGCACAGAACACGCCGTTTGGGCGTTTTATGACAACTGCTACCTGTAATGTATGTCATGGAAAAGGGCAGATAATCGAATCCCCATGTCCTGCATGCAAAGGTACAGGCAAGACAAAGAAGGTTCGTAAAATCTCTGTTAAAGTGCCTGCCGGTGCAGATAACGGCATGCGCTTAAAGGTGCGTGGTGAGGGAGAAAACGGAAGTGCGGGTGCTCCACCGGGTGACCTTTACGTAGTGATACACGTCAAACCACACGGTAAATTTGAACGTGTGGGCGATGATATTGTATGTGAAGTACCAATCTCATTTGCACAAGCTGCACTTGGGGCTACTGTTATGGTGGATACACTTCACGGTAAGGTGAAGATGCATGTACCAAAGGGAACACAGACACATTCCGTATTCAGGTTAAAAGGGAAAGGAATCTCTCATATGCACGGATATGGGCAGGGCGACCAGCATGTGAGGGTTGTCGTGAAAACACCGTCTAAGTTGACAAGTGAACAAAAACGCCTGCTTGAAGAGTTTGAGAAGATCGGCAGTGGAAACAAATCACATGCAGACAAAAACGGAAAAGGTTTATTCAGCAAAGTCAAAGACGTATTTGAGGCATAGTTTCTCAGGCAAAATTTAACATTTTTTTGTAGAACAGGCATTGAATGCCTGTTTCTACTCACTTATGATTTTTGATTTAAGCATATTCAAAACATTGTACAATATGCACTGAAGCACGAAATATAATGTTCGCACCACAGGAGATTTTGAACAAGTTCGTTTTTGAACACGTTTTTCACTCGATATCCGGTTTCAATATTCCATATTTTTCGATACTCCTCTGGAACTATCGCAATGAATTCATGAATCGAACCGAGTTTCAAATTTGTTGCAAACAAGTAAAACTCCCTGTTTCTTTTATCTGTCTTTTTCATTGGATCATATTCAGGATTAACTACTGCCACAATA
Source organism: Methanosarcinaceae archaeon (assembly GCA_020793555.1). GTDB lineage: Archaea > Halobacteriota > Methanosarcinia > Methanosarcinales > Methanosarcinaceae > Methanovorans. The sequence goes on from DQIO01000281.1 coordinate 10,778, forward strand.
TTGAACGTAGGACCACCTTTACCAATGTGATACTTGAATATCGTTGAAGTGCGACTGAATTTCTTTTCATGTTTTTGGAGAATCCCATTGATCTTTGTATTTGACTTGTTGACTTAAGTTGAAGCACAAAGTGTTTATCCAATCGGAAGTAGGTCTATTCGGAAGTACTGATGTCATAGGATAATTTAAATAATATTGTACATGATTAATTGCTATAGAAACTAAGATTGATCAAATGGCAACAACTAATGAGAATTTAGATTGTGTGATAAATACCCTCACAAAAACAAAGCGTATCAGTACAGCTGCAGTTGTGTCAAGAGACGGTTTATTGATGGTATCAACTACCAAATCAAAAATGATTTGTAATAATGGTGCTAGAAGAAGTATTCAAAATAAAATCTCAAGACATATTGTCAGATTCAATATTCAGAATTGGCATTTATGTGTATACTACATTTAATTACACAACATTTATCTGAACATAAGTAATTTTGCACATTCCATTATATTCTAATCACAGGTGATTATTGTTGACTATTTACGTAAATCGTTACAAGTGCGGATATTGCGGCGCATGTGTTGGAGTTTGTCCAACTGGTGCGCTCGAACTCATTGAGACATGGATCGAAGCAGATGAAACATGCATAAGTTGCGGCATCTGTGCCAAAGTATGTCCTGTTGGTGCTATTGAGGTGAAAAAATGAAAAACCAATATGACGTCGTCATTGTTGGGGCTGGTCCTGCCGGTTCTATCGCAGCAAAAAATGTTGCCCAAAAAGGTCTTGATGTATTACTCATTGAAAAACGCCAGGAAATTGGAGATCCTGTACGATGTGCTGAGGGTGTTGGAAAACTTCATCTAAGGCAGCATATTGAACCTGATCTACGCTGGATATGTGCTGACGTCAAAGGTTCCCGCATATTCTCACCTGATGGGACAAGAGTCGAGATGGCAGAAGAGGTTTCCGGCGGGGAAGTCGGATATGTGCTTGAACGTAAACTGTTTGACAGGGCACTTGCTAACCAAGCAGCTTTAGCCGGTGCGGATATAATGGTCAAGACCCGCGCGACCGGACTTATCATTGAAGATGATTTTGTTTGTGGTGTAAATGTTATGCATCTTGGTGAGGAATACACCATCCGATCTAAGATCGTGATCGGTGCCGATGGTGTAGAGTCGAAAGTTGGTAGATGGGCAGGCATTGACACATCCCTGAAACCTTCGGATATAGAGACATGTGCTCAATTTTTGATCGCAGGTATTGAGGTCGATCAGGACTATTGCGAGTTCTATCTTGGAAATGAGGTCGCACCTGCGGGTTATATATGGATATTCCCAAAAGGTAAAAATCAGGCGAACGTGGGCATCGGCATACTGGGAAGTAAGTCTGGTGAAAAAAGAGCAGAGGCGTTACTTACTGATTTTATCAATAAACACATGCCGGATGGAAAGATTATTGAAATGGTCGTTGGAGGAGTACCTGTTAGCGGTACAATTGAGCGTACAATTGCAAACGGGCTCATGCTTGTAGGTGATGCTGCAAGACAGTCCGATCCAATCACGGGCGGCGGTATCATCAATGCAATGGATGCTGCAAAAATAGCAGCAGATGTTGCTGTTAAAGCTATTGAATCGGGAGATGTTTCAACGAATATGCTGCAGGAATACGAAAAAACGTGGCGTAAAACAATTGGACATGAGATTAATAATGGTCTCATAGTTAAAGAAACATTTGTCAAATTCTCAGATGAAGATTTGAACTCACTCGCATATTCCCTGAAGGATGTGAATTTCACCAGTATGAGCCTTTTAGATCTTTTGTATGCGCTTTTCAAAGCGAACAAAAAACTACTGTGGAATCTGAGGGTATTGTTCAAGGATATTTTGGTGAATGATCTCGATTTTAAGCGTGAATTTAATGATTAACGACACTGTTCAAAAATCCAGTAATTCCAATGAAGGTGGAATAAAATTTCACCGCGGAGCACGCAGAGGGCGTAGAGTTGTGAAACGATATGCAATCCACCTTTGTATTCTCCGTAATTGATCAAAACCAACGCGGGGCGTATCTGTGTGCATTTGCGTCTATCTGCGGTTCGTATATACCCCTTATTGCAAGAGTAACAAAAAAGCGTACATGAAATTATTCGAATAACATGTACAAAAAAATGAAAGTACCCCTTGCACAATCTTTTTTTGTTATTACTCCAACTCTTTTTTTGGGCAGGACAGGTTGTCTTTATTTTGGTTTTTCGAAGCCGTTAAAAAACTAACCAGTAAATTGCCATCGAAAGCTCAAATGTGACTTTGATCACGGATGCTAAATTGCCTTCGAGGCAATTACACTGCACATAAAAAATGGGGTGATATATATTGTCAGTCGGAATGAACCTCCCCACAGCAGAGCTGTGGGAAGGTTCATTTTGCCTAAAACAAAAATCCCGATCCGGAAAAACTGAAATGGTGGAATTGGAAGGATAAAAAATAAGGAGTTTTGAACTCACATCCCTCCATACTCAAAATTACTACACACATCCCCGATACACCGAATAACCCTGACATCAAAATGTCAAGCTTTATAGCGCTAAGCGCACCAATTCCAGGCACGATGGCACTTCCCGGGGATAGCAGAAGCACCCCGGATTCCTCGATGATCGGATGGTGGAAATGCCCGAAGATAAGGACATCCACACATAGCGCAGGCAGTCCGCATGATCTGATATCAATTTCCTAAACAAACATCTTATGTTCTACGCCTCCTGAATCCGACAAAGATCGCACCAACTAACAGCAGAACCAGCACTGCCCCGAACACATCAGATCC